>JBFLKR010000176.1:0-13133 GCA_040883295.1 Acidimicrobiia bacterium | reverse complement strand
GCATGCCCCACGACTCGCTCGAGCAACTGCTGGGGCTCGAGGACGGGCCGGAGAAGCCGCCGATGCGACCGGGAATCGGTGCCGGACTGCGATCGGTGCCGCGACTGGCGGCCGTCGCGGTCTCGCTGCTTCGGTACCCGCGTCGCGTGCTCGATGACCTCGCCGCCGTCGCCGACGAGGCGGCCGCCGACACGGTGGACGCCGAGCGGTCCGACGCCGAGCTCGCCGACGCCATCGCGCGGGCGATGGAGCGGGCCGAGCGGGCGGCCTTCGCCAACATCGTCATCCCCCTGCTGGCGTCGCTCGCCTCCAATCGGGCCCGTACCGCCCTCGTGGCCGCCGGCATCGATCCGGACGCGGTCGATCCCACCGCGGGAGTGGCCGAGGCCGGTGTGCACGACCCCGACCGGGCGCTCGACGAGCTGCGCCGGGCGTTGGAGACGGCCTCCGACGACGTGCGGTCGCTGGCGGCGGCGGGCGACGCCGACAGCATCGACGCCCACCCCGCGGGTGGCTCGGTGCGGGAGGCACTCGTCAGGTACCTCGATCGCTTCGGGGCGCTGTCCGATCGGACCACCGACCTGACCGCCACCCCCTGGCGGGAGTCACCCGGGCGCGTGCTCCGGTTGGCAGCGACACCATCGGTCGAGCGTCGGGCCCGCCCGTTGGCCGACGTGGCTCCCGACGCCGGCCGGCGGGCCCGGTCCCGGGTCCGCCGGGCGGGTCGGATGCAGGTCCTGCGGGAGGACGTCAGCCAGAGGTACACCACGATCTACATGGATCTCCGGCCACTCCTGTTGGAGGCCGGGCGGCGGCTGGCTGCTCGAGGTGCGCTCGCCGACCCCGACGACGTCAGGTTCCTCGAGGTCGACGAGGTGCTCGCCGCCCTCGGTGGGGCGGAGGTACCGGCGGGCGTGGTCGAGGCCCGGGCAGCCGAGATGGCGGCCGCCGAGGGGTTCCGGGTCCCCGAGCTCATCGTCGGCGACGAGTTCGTCCCCATCCCGGTCGCCGAGGGGCTCACCGAGCTTCGCGGGGTCGGCTCGTCGCGGGGTCGGCGTCGGGGCGCCGTCCGAGTGGTGCGCGACCCAGCCGACGCGCCCGAGGTACCCGATGGCGCGGTGGTCGTGGTCCCCCATTCGGACGTCTCGTGGACGCCACTCTTCGCCCGGGCCGGGGCGATCGTGGCCGAGGCCGGCGGCATGCTCAGCCACTCCTCGATCGTCGCCCGGGAGTTCGGCATCCCGTGCGTCGTCTCGGCCGAAGGGGCGTGTGACCTCGCCGATGGCACGGAGGTGGTCGTCGACGGGTACGAGGGCACCGTGACGGTGGTTGCATGATCCGTCTCGCCCTGGCGGCCGTGGTGGGCTACCTGCTCGGCTCGGTGTCGTTCGCCCGGATCGTGGCGGCGCGCACGCTGCCGGGCGTGGACGTCGCCGACACCGAGATCGAGGCCGCTCCGGGCTTCGCCTACCGGGTCGGCCGGGTTTCGCCCGGGGCCGTGGGTCGGCGGGCCGGCGCCCGGGCCGGTGGGCTGGCGAGCCTCGGCGACATGGCGAAGGGCGCCGTGGCCGTCGGGGCGACCACGGCAGTGCTCGGTCGCCCGGCGGGCGCGGTGGCCGGGGCGGCGTCAGTGGTGGGCCATGCCTTCCCGATCTTCCACCGGTTCGACGGGGCCTTCGGGCAGTCCCCGATCATCGGGGCCTCGCTCGTCTTGGCCCCCCGATCGCTCCCGGTCGCGGTGGTCATGGGCCACATCGGCTCCTGGCTCGTGGGCGACTCGCTCGTCCACGGGCTCCTGTGGCCGGTGTTCCTCGTCCCGTGGGGTGCCCGGAGGGCGGACCCGGCGTTCGTCGGGTTCTCGGTCGCGGCCAACGCGATCTACCTCGTGCGGGTGTGGCCTCAGATCCGCCAGCGGCTCGAGCATCGCCGCTCCCACCCGGCGAGTGCCCGGGAGCGCTGGGCGGAGTTGGCGGCGTCCTACCGGTCGAACCCGTTCGCGTCACCCGAGGTGGCCGATGAGGGCGAGGGCGAAGTCGGGTGATCGCTCCTCGTGCTTGAGGAAGGCCCACACCTCGTCGGCTTCGAATGCCCGGATGCGGTCGGCCCACGCTGCCAGCTCGACGTCGGGGTAGTTCGACTTGCGGAGGCGCAGGTACACGACCGGTGCGGTGACGACGTCGGGCACCGCTTCGTCGTCGGTTTCCGAAAGCACCAGTCCGGCCCCGGCGGCGGCGAGGGCCCGGTACACCTCGTCGGTGAGCCACGAGTCGTGGCGGAACTCGAACACGGCCACGACGTCGTCGGGGAGGGCGGCGAGGAAGCTGCCGAGGCGCTCGTCGTCGCGGCGCAGGTGGGGCGGCAACTGGAACAGCAACGGTCCCAACCTCGATCGGAGTGGCCCGAGGGAGCCGAGGAAGTGGGGGAGGGTCTCGTCGGGGTGCCGCAACCGGTCGGTGTGGGTGATCCGTTGGTGGGCCTTGACGGCGAATCGGAAGTCGTCGGGCACGGTCTTGGCCCACGTCTCGGCGGTCGTCGCCGACATCGTGCGACGGAAGGTGTAGTTGACCTCCACGGTCGGGAACGTGGCGGCGTAGTGGCCGAGCCAGTCCGCCCGCCGAACGCCGGCATAGAACGTGTCCTTCCACTCGTCGAAGGACCAACCCGACACCCCGACCCGCACCGTCGCCATGCCGTGAGGGTATCGGTCGGCGGCACTCGGCCGGGGCTACGCTGACGAATCGATGGAGCGGCGCACCAAGATCATCGCAACCCTCGGACCCTCGTCATCCGACCAGGAGGTGATCGGCAACCTCGTCGGAGCTGGGACCGACGTGTTCCGCATCAACTTCTCCCACGGCGATCACGACGTCCACCGTGCCCAGCACGAGCGCGTGCGGCGGGCAGCGTCCGAGTCGGGGATGCCGGTGGCCGTCCTCCAGGACATCCAGGGTCCGAAGATCCGCCTCGGCGCCTTCCCCGGCGGGTTCCTCGACACCGACGATGGCGACGTCGTCGAGGTGGTCGCCGACGAGTCGGCCCCGCCGGGGGTCGTGCCGGTGGTGTACCCGCACCTGCTCGAGGACGTCGCCGTCGGCGAGCGGATCGCCCTCGCCGACGGGCTCGTCCTGTTCCGGGTCGAGGGGGTCCGCGACGACCGGCTCGTCTGTCGGGTCGAGATCGGGGGGCGCCTGGGCGACCGCAAGGGCGCCGCCTTCCCCGACAGCCACCTGCAGGTGCCGTCGATCACCCCCAAGGACGAGGTCGACCTCGCCTTCGGCCGGGAGCTCGGGTTCGACTACGTCGCAGCCTCGTTCGTGCGAACCGGCGATGACGTGCGGCGCGTGAAGGAACTGGCGGGCGGGGTGCCCGTGATCGCCAAGATCGAGTTGGCCGCCGCCGTCGAGAACCTCGACGACATCCTCGCGGCGGCCGACGGGGCGATGGTCGCCAGGGGCGACCTCGGCGTCCAGCTGCCGCTCGAGTCGATCCCGGTGGTCCAAAAGGACATCATCGCCCGGACCAATCGGGCTGGGAAGCTCTCGATCACCGCGACCGAGATGCTCGAGTCGATGACGCGTTCGCCCCGGCCCACCCGAGCCGAGGTGACCGACGTGGCGAATGCCATCACCTCCGGCACCGACGCGGTGATGCTGTCGGGGGAGACGGCGGTCGGCGACTACCCGGTGCGGGTGGTCGCCACCATGGCCCGGATCTGCCTCGAGACCGACCGGTCGACCGCCCACGAGAGCATCGCCTACTTCGACACCGGTGGGGGGTTCGCCTCGGCGACGGCCCGGGCGGCCGTCGAGGTCGCCACCGACATGGGCCTCGAGACCATCGTGGCCTTCACCGAGTCGGGGACGACGGCCCTGCTGCTGTCGAAGTATCGACCGGACGCCCGGATCGTGGGGTTCACCCCCGTCCCCGAGGTGTACCGGAGGATGGCGCTCTACCGCGGGGTCCTGCCGAGGAGGTTCGACCGACGCGAGACGACCGACCTCATGATCGCGGCGGCGGAGAAGGCGATCGAGAAGGAGGGCCTGGCCCACCGCGACGAGGTGGTCGTGATGGTCGCGGGCATCCCCCCCAACGTGCAGGCATCGACCAATCTGGTCAAGCTCCACGTCATCGGCGAGCGCGCCCGCCGCCATGGCAGCCAGCTGAGCGGGCACGAGTAGGATCCCCGCACCCGATCAGGAGGCCTCGTGGGCCAGCGCATCGTGCTTCGCAAGAGCGCCGTCGTGGGCGACGTCGCCCTCTTCGACACCGACCGCACCATCAGCGGCCAAGACGGTGAGTCCTTCGGCTCCCGGGAGGCCGCTGCTGCCGGCATCACCTTCTCGTCTCGACTCGCCGAGCGCCTGTTCGCCCTCGACCCGGCGATCGCCTCGGTCTTCGTGCAGTCCAACCAGGTGGTCGTCGGTCGATCGGGGGGCTGGACCGACACCGACGTCGTCGGGGCCGCGATCGAGGAGTTCTTCATCCACTGGGACGAGAACCGCTAGGACGTCGGTACTCCGGAGCTACCCGTCGTCCGAGGGCGGGGGCTAGGGGACCGTCGTCGACGGGGTTGTCGGGTCGGTGCTCGTGGGGGGCGGCTCGGTGGTCGTCGGCGGCGTGGTGGTCGTCGTCGTGGGGGCCGGGCAGGCAGGGCCACCCGGGAGGTTGCAGGGATGCACCTCGTAGCGAACCGGCTTGGCCAGGTAGCGCCAGGTCCAGTTCTGGGTCGTCGTCTCGCCCCGGTGCTCGATGCGGCGGGTGATGTCGACCGTGAAGCCGGTGATCCCCGATTCCACCCGCCGGCGTTCTCCGGGCGTGATCTCGGGGTTGGCGATCAACTCCTCCGACGGCTCGGTGACGTCGTAGGGCTCGGAGATCTCGGCGGTCACGATCTTGGCGTCGTCGCCGCCCTCGATCAGGGTCCACGTCGAGAGGCGGCCATCACGCTGGTGGCCGGCGGTGGCCCGGCCGTCGTTGTTGCCCCAGATCTCGACGGTGATCGAGGTGTCGGTGTAGTACGTGTTGACGTAGGCGCCCTCGGTGTCGTTGTTCCGCCAGACGAGCGGCACCGAGACGTAGTCGAGCGTGGCCTCGATCCCCATCGGGTAGCGGGAGAAGTAGTACGAGTGGGGCTTGTGGTCGACGTCCTGGTAGCCGCCCCAGAACACGGCGTTGTAGAGCGTCGTCGTGAACTGGCTCACTCCGCCGCCGATGATCTCGTCCTCGATCTCGCCCCGCAGGATGCCGCCGGCGGGCAGGTAGCCCTTCTCCTCGGTGCGGCGGCCGGCGATGGCGTTGAGGTCGAAGGTCCCACCCGGCGGGACGATGATCTCGTCGGCGGCGTCGGCGATGAGCTGGATGTTCACCACCCGGTTCTCACAGCACGCGTGATACGTCGTGAACCGCGACACCAGGTGGGTGATGCCGAGACCCTCGAGGTACTCGGTCGTCACGTCCGGTTCGGCCGACACCTCGAGGGGCAGGGTCCCGCGTCGCCCGGGGGTGGCGGCGGCGGCGAGCAGCTCGGCCTCGACCAGGTCGGTGTCGATGCGGGTGCCGTTGCGGCCGGGCTGGACGGAGGCCGTGAGGGCATCCCGGTTGAAGACGAGCTCGGCGTTGACCGGCGGCGTGCTCAGCTCCTCGATGAGTGGGTCGATCTTCGCCGTCAGGGCGTCGTCGGAGAGGTCCACCACCATCTCCCCGGCCTCCGTGTCGACCCGGACGGCGAAGGCTGCCTCCAGGTCATCGACGTCGAAGGTGAGGGTCCGATCGTCCTGCTCGCTGGTCAGTGTGATCGGTCCGGCCAGCAGACGACGGGCTTCCTCGACGGCGGCATCGACGTCGGCATCGGTGATCGCCGGCGTCGCGTCGAGCGTGGGCAGGTCGACGGGCGCCCGGCTCGTGGCGAGGTAGGTCTCGACGAGGAGCGGCTCGGCGGCCTCACGGTCGACCATCGTGCCCGCCCTCGGGTACCGGGCGGTGGGCTCCCCGTCGACGAGCTCCACGTCGCCGGGGAAGGGCGGATCACCGATCAGTTGCTCGTCGATGAGCGTCATCCCGCCTTCGAAGGCGACTGGATCGACGTCCACGGGCAGCGGCACGTCCTCGATCGATCCGAGCCGGCTGAACCACGACCCGAGATCGCCGAAGAACCCCTCGGAGCGGCCGACGGCGAATGCCGCCTCCACCGCCGCCTCGACGTCTGGCTCGAAACCGATCGAGAGCGGCGACACCTCGCCCACCTCGCCGCCGGCCACGAGCGGGATCTGGATCCCCGAGAGGAGGTCGCCGTGGATCGTCAACTCCGTGGTCGCCTCCTCGGGGGTGAGACCGGCCACCTCGACACCCGAGACCGTGACGTTGCGGCCGATCACGTCGCTGGTCAGGCTGCGATTGAGTGCGTAGAACGCCCCCAGGGCCACGAGGAGCCCGATGGGGATGGCGGCGAGTCGGAGGGTGCGGGGATCCATGTGGTGGTGGGAGGCGGGCGCGGCGGGTGCCTGGTACGCCGGGGGCTGGCTCCCCCGGTGGCGAGCGACATCGTAGGGTCGGCCCGCCTGTACGGCGTGACTCCCGACCTACCCGGCTCGGTCCTCTGTGCCACAATCGCCGCCGATGTCCGTCGACGACCGCCACCCCGGCGGCGTCGAGGCCGCCGCTGCCGTTCACCGGCTCGCCGACCTCGTCCGCCGCATCGAGGGCCTCCCCGAACCGCTCGCCGAGCGGCAGATGGAGGTGGCAGCCGGTCTCGGGGCGGCGGCGGCCCGGCTGGACGCTCCGGTCGACGACCTCCTCGTGGTGCTCGTGGGACCCACCGGGTCCGGTACCTCGAGCGTCCTGAACGCCATCGCCGGGCGGGAGGTCTCCCGTCCGGGTGTCCTTCGGCCCACGACGACCCGACCCGTGGTCTGGACCCGTGCCGATCGAGCGAGTCGGTACCGCCACCAGGGTCTCCCCGGAGTCGACGACGTCTCCGTCGTCCCCGGCGAGGCCCCGATCCTCGATCGGCTGACGTTCGTGGATGCGCCCGATCCCGACTCGCTGGTGACCGACCATGCCGTGCTGGTGGCAGCGCTGGTGGGCGTCGCCGACCTCGTCGTGCCCATCACGACCCCCGCCCGCTACGCCGACGCCGTCCCCTGGGACGTCGTCCGGCGGATCCACCACCTCGGGATTCCCACGATGCCGGTGCTCAACCGGGTCCGCGACGACCGGGAGGGCCGGCTGCAGGTGGGCCACCTCTGCGCTCGCGCGGCCCTCGACGGCGTGGTCATCGAACCCGACGAGGTGCTCCGGCTCCGAGAGCGTCCCGGGATCGGTGTCCGGCCCGGCGACGTCGCCGAGCTGGTGGACGTGCTCGCCGAGGTGGGGCGCGACGATGCCGAGGAGGTGGCCGAGTTGGCCCGACACGGAGCGGCGACCGACGCGATCGAGGCGGCGGCCGGCTTCGTCGACCACGTCGACCAGCTGGTGGCCGACTGGCGGCGGTCGGGTCGGCGAACGGCGGCGGCAGCGGTGGCCGAGCGACACACGGTTGCCGAGGAGTTCCTGGCCGGCCCGCCCGGCGCCGCCACCCACGGCACCGTCCGGCTGCGGTTGGGCCCCGACCCCGACGAGGCTGCGCTGGCGGGGGCGGCGGACCGACTCGTCGCCGGCGTCGCCGCCGACCTCGAGCAGCGGTTCGGCGGTGACCCCACCCGTCGCGCCGACCAGGTCCGGACGGCGGCCGAGGCCGCCGGAGCCGAGGGCCTCGCCGACGTGACACGGCTCCTGTTGGCCACCACCGGCTCGGGATCCACCGCCGACACGGGACGCGGTGACGTCGAGGTGTTCCTCGTCCACCTCGCCGGCCTGGTGGTGGCGGCGCCGATGGCCATGCAGGTGACGGTGCCCGAGGGGGTCATCGAGGCCATCGGGGCCGCCCGCCGGGCGGTCGACCCGCGGCTAGTCGTCGGATGAGCGGGGTCGGACCGATCGTCGCCCGGCTCGGGGAGGCGCTCGGGATCGAGGTACCGCCGCTCCCGGCTCCTTCGGGACTCCCGGTGGTGGTGGTCGCCGGGGGGACCGGCTCGGGCAAGTCGTCGCTCGTGAACGCCCTGGCGGGCCGGGTCGTCACCGACGTCGGCGCCCTCAGGCCCACGACGGATGAGGCGGTGGCGGTCCTTCCCACCGATGGCGACGGCCGGCTGCCGCGGCTCGAGGCGCTGGGGGTGGTTCGGCGAGAGCAGGGCGACCACGAGGGATTCGTCCTCGTGGACCTCCCCGACTTCGACTCGGTGGTGGTCGGCCACCGGGAGCTCGCCCGAGCCGTGCTCGGCGTCGCCGACGTCGCCATCTGGGTCGTCGATCCCGAGAAGTACGCCGACGCCTCGGTGCACGACGCCATGGCGGCCCACGCCGACATCCCCTCCATCGTGGTGTGTGGCCACGCCGACCGCCTGTCGGGGCCGGATCGGCTCGCGGTGCTCGACGACCTCCGGCGACTGGTCGGCGGGCGTCAGGTGCTGGCGGTGGCGCTCCCTCCCGGTGGTCCGGCCGTCGGCGTGGACGCCGTGCGGGCGGCGTTGGCGACGGTGGGGCCGCTGCCGGTCCTCCACGCCACCAGAGCGGCAGCCACCCGACTGTTGGAGCAGGTCGGCCCGGTGCCCGACCCTCCGCCCGACGAGGCCTGGGCGGCCGTGGAGGACGTGGCGTCGTCTGCGGTCAGGTCGGTCACCGAACCCGTCACCGACCGTCTGGTGGCAGAGGGTCGGCGGCTGGCCCTCGTTGGTCGTCGCCCGGACGGCGACGACGATCGGAAGCGCGACCCCGACCTCGGCACACCCGAGGACTGGGACGCGGCCATCCCGTTGCTCGCCGGACCGCTCGACCAGTGGGGCGTCGCCGCCGAGCGCCTGCGGACCGCGGTGGAGGCTGCCGACGTCCTGGCGTCGTCGGCGGTGGTCCATCCGCGGCGGGCGTGGTCCGTCACCCGGTGGGTGGTGGCCGTCGGAGCGGTGCTGGCGCTCGTGGCGGGCATGGTCCTCGGCGAGCCATGGTCGTGGGTGGGCGGCGCGGTCGCCCTCGTCGGGGTCCTGACGGGTGCCCGGTGGCTCTGGACGGTGGGCACCTCGGCGGGCGAGGCAGCCGCCGATGCCGTCGCCGGGGAGGCCCGGTCGGTGCTCGAATCAGCGCTCGAACACCCCGACATGGTCGCCCAGCGCCACCGGTGCGCCCGGGCTGCGACGATCGGCGCCCTCGCCGCCGAGTTGGCGGCGGCGCTCGATCCGGCATCGGTCCCAGAGTCTTGACACCGGTGTGAGCGTGTGGGCATACTCGCCTCTGGAACGCCGGCGAGACGAGCTCCCTGGCATCACATCGCACCCAAACGGCGTTCCTGTCCCGCAACGGGAAGTGGCTCCGGTTCCCCCCTTACCGGAGCCGCTTCCGCGTCCGGGGGTCCCGTCAGGCGTCCTCGATCCTCGGTGCCGCCACCGCCAGCCCGGCCGGGTCCATCCGGACCTCGAGCGCGGTGATCGGACCGAGTGGCTCGCCGTCGACCTGGAGGCGCACGGCGTGGTCCGCCGTCATGGTGAAGCCGTCGACCGTGCCGACGCCGATGTCGGGGTGGTCGACGATGCCGCCGGCCCGACCGGCGGCGATGAGCAGGGGGAGCACCGCGGCAGCTCGCAGGCGTCGCCAGGTCGCCACGACCAGGCGACCCGGCTCCGCCGGTGCCAGCCGGATCCCGGGCGGCCCGGCGAACGTGTAGGCATAACGGAGGTGGGCCTGGACGGCGATCCCCCGTCCGTCGGCGGCCGAGGGCGGGTCGGTGGCGACGGTCAGGTCGGGCAGTCGTCCGATCTCCCGCCGGAGCTGGACGACCGTCGATCGGGCGTACAGCCGCACCCCGCCCGAGGCCTTCCGGTACGGCTCCTGTTCGGCGGCGGCCACCACCTCGGCGTCCCATCCGACGCCGATCGAGAACAGGGCTCCTGCCTCCTCGGCGAAGCCGTCGGCCCTGGTCCAGCGGGCGACGCCGAGCGGTTCGCGTCGGATCTCCCCGTCGGCCACCACCCGGGCTGCCCGAGCCGGGTCCCGAGGGATGCCGAGCAGCCTCGCCACCACGTTGGTCGTGCCCACCGGCACGATGCCCAGCACCACGTCGCGTCCCCGCAGTCCCCGGACCACGTGGTGGACCATCCCGTCGCCGCCCATGGCGACCACCGTCGAACCCTCGGGCACCGATGCCGCCACCTCGGCGGTCGCCGCCGCCGACTCCGGCCACTCGGCCGTGGCGTCGGGCCCCAACTCGGCGAGCACCGTCCGCAGTGCCGCCCCGGTGAAGCCCGATGACGAGGGGTTGGCGAGGACGACGGTGCTCATGCGTTCGCCACCTGCGGGACCTTCTGGAGCACCAGTCGGGCGGCGACGAGCGCCACGATGAGGCTCCCCAGCGCCACCGTCCGAGGCAGGTCGAGCCCGTCGACGATGATCGCCCACAAGGCCGGGCCGAACAGGGTGGCGAATCGCCCAACCGTCCCGTAGAGGCCGTAGAACTCGCCGTACGACTCGATGGGGGACAGTGCCGCCATGTAGGGGCGGTCCGACGCCCACACGCCGGCGAGCGCCACGCCACCTGCCATCCCCAGCAGCAGGGCCTCGAGGCGCATGCAGGCGTCGGTGCCCGGGAAGCAGACCGGGGCGGTCCAGCCGGTCACGGCGATGGCGATGCCGAAGGCCATCGCCGCCATCCACACGTAGAGCATCGAGTGGAGGTACCGGCGGGGCCCGACCCGGTCGACGAGGCGCGACGCCACCAACCCCCCGGCGATCGAGGTGACGATGGACGTCGCCAGCAGGGCCCGGACCTCGGCGTCGGTGTACCCGAGCTCCTGGATGGCGAAGATGGCGAGGAACCCGCCGGTGAGGGTGTTGATGGCATCGGTGTACAGGAAGCGGCCGACCAGGAAGCGGGCCACGCCCGGGACCCGTCGGGCGCGTCCCCAGGCCTCGATGAGGTGTCGAACCGCCCGCCGCAGGGTCGGGGGCGGCCCCGACCGCGCGGGCCGGGGTGGTTCGCGGACGAGCAGGAAGGTGGGGATCGCGAAGACGAGGAAGGCGGCGGCGATGATCGGGAAGACCGTCGTGGGCGCCCAACCGAGGGCGTCGACCACCGCCCCGATGCCGATCGCGATGAACGACCCGATGTAGCCCACGCCGACCCCGATCCCCGAGACCCGGCCGATGTCCCCGGGGGCGGCGACGTCGGGCAGCAGCGCGTCGTAGACGACGCCGGCGAGGTTGAAGCCGATGAGCGCGACGGCGAAGAATGCGAGTGACGGCACCAGCCCGACCGTGCCCAGCAGGGCGGTGGCACCGACCGTCACCAGCGTCCCCCAGACGAGGACCGGCAGGCGCCGGCCGCGGTGGTCGGTGACGGCGCCGATCCACGGGCCGAGCACGATGACGACCGACATGGCCACCACGTTGGCGGCCGACAGGTAGGCGTCGGGGGCGCCGTTGGTCGTGAGGTAGGTGGCGAAGTAGAGGCCGCCGACGAGGGTGAAGATCGTGTTGGCGAGGTCGTAGAGCACCCAGCCGACCGTCGACGACCGCGGGGGACGCCAGACCTCGACCGGCGTCGGGCGCTCTTCGCTCAGGGCGTCACCGCCACCGAGATGAGTTGGTCGTGGCCGAGCAGGCCGGCGGTCGCCTGGATGGCCCGGTCGGCCTCGTCGAGGGGGAACTCGTGGCTCACCATGCGGTCGAGGCGGTCGTCGGTGCCGATCTGGCGGGTGGCCCAGTGGTAGGCCGTCGACGAGGCACCGAAGGCCCCCTGGAGGCGCAACTCCTTCAGGACGATGATGTCGGAGAAGAGCTGGGCGATCGCATTGGTGCCCTTGGTGGATGCCAGCACCACCGTCCCGCCGGGGCGGACGAGGTCGAGCGCGGTGAGCACCACCTCCGAGTCGTTCGACGTCACGTCGACGACGACGTCGGGCCGGGTCCCGAGGCTGTCGGCCACCGAGGAGGCGAGGTCGTCGGTGCTGACGTCGACGACGAGGTCGGCGCCGAGGTCCTCGGCGAGGCGCAGTCGATCGGTGTCGTGGCCGAGCCCGGACACGCCGACCCACCCGGCGCCCGCGGCTCGGGCGGCGACGAGGGAGGCCAGCCCCCTCGGCCCCGGCCCCAGCACCAGCACCGACTCACCCGGACGCAGCGACGGCGTCTCGACGGCCCAGGTGAACCCGGCCGCCAGCGCATGGGCGAAGGCTGCCACCGCTCCGGGGACTCGTTCGTCCACCGGGTGGAGACGGGCCGAGGGGTCCAGGTACAGGTACTCGGCGAGCCCACCCCACAGGCCCGGAGGCTCCGTGGAGGGCACCTGCCCGTAGGCGTTCGTGGGGCGACGTCCCGAGCACGACGACAGCCCGGACCGGCACCGGTGGCAGGTGCCGCAGCGGATGTTCGACTCGACCACGACGCGGGAGCCGAGCTCCAGGCCGAAGGCCCCGGTCGGGTCCGCCACGATACGGCCGACGACCTCGTGGCCCGGGACGAGGGGGTACTTCACGAGCCGGGACGTGCCCTTCCAGGCCTGGACCTCGACCCCGGAGATCCCGGTGGCCTCGATCCGCAGCCAGCCCCCGTACTCGACCTCGGGGACCCGCAGGCTCGTGGGTGTGAAATGGCGCGGGCCGACGAGCAGCATGGCGGCGGAGACGTCGGCGGCTGTCACC
The DNA here is from genome assembly GCA_040883295.1 of Acidimicrobiia bacterium. Classification (GTDB taxonomy): domain Bacteria; phylum Actinomycetota; class Acidimicrobiia; order Spongiisociales; family JAENVV01; genus JAHEFX01. The sequence continues at coordinate 411 of JBFLKR010000176.1, read as the reverse complement.
CGGGCGAGTGTAGGTCTGGGGGGTCGGGGCCCCGATCAGGCGAGGGCGTCGGCGATTCGCCCCAGCCCCTCGGCGAGGTCGTCGTCGGCGAGGGCGTAGGACAACCGGGCATACCCGGGGGCGCCGAACGCCTCGCCGGGGACGATGGCGACCTTGGCCACCTCGAGGAGCCGGTCGGCCAACTCGAGCGTGGTCGCCACCGGCTCGCCGCCGACCAGCCGACCGAGCACGCCGGCCAGGTTCGGGAAGGCATAGAACGCCCCATGGGGCTCCACCGTGTCGACGCCGTCGATGTCCGCGAGCCCGGCGAGCATCGCCCGGCGACGGCGGTCGAAGGCGACGCGCATGGCGGCGACCTCGTCCTGGGGCCCGGTGAGGGCGGCGAGGGCGGCCGCCTGGCTGACGTTGGCG
>JBFLKR010000175.1:0-4286 GCA_040883295.1 Acidimicrobiia bacterium | reverse complement strand
TGGGCCAGCAGCTCCAGCAGGTCGATCGTGAGGCGGCGCGCCTCCTCGATCTGGGCCTGGTACTCGCCGAGGTCGCCGGCGGCCAGTGCGGCGTCGGCGGCGTCGTAGGCGGCCTCGATCTGGGCGACGAGCTGCTCGGCATCGGGCGGGATCTCACCGTCGCCGTCGGTGCCGTCGTCCGGTGCCTCGCCATCGTCGTCGTCGCCACCGGGGACGGTGCCCTCACCGAAGATCCGCTCGAGACCCTGCTCGAACGTGTTCGTGAGCACCACGTCGTCGCCGTAGACGGTGACCACCCGCTCGAGCTGGGGGAACTGTTCGGCCTCGGACTGCAGGTAGAGCGGCTGCAGGTAGATGAACGATTCCTCGATCGGGATCACGAGGATGTTCCCCCGGATGACCTCGGAGCCCTGCTGGTCCCAGAGGGTGAGCTGCTGGGCCACAGCGTCGTTGGCGTCGATGTTGGCCCGGACCTGACTGGGGCCCGCGACCTGGGTCTGGCGCCCGAGCCGGTAATCGACGAGACGTCCGTACTCCTCGGGGTCGGACTCGGCCACGAGGAACGCCTGCATGTTCGGTCGCTCGCGTGGGTTGAAGGGCTGGAGGATGACGAAACTCAGTTCGTCCTCCTCGGGCAGCTTCATGAGGAGGTAGTAGGGGACCATCGGACGGGTCCCCGCGGTGACGTCGCCCCGCAGCGCCTGGCGGACGATGCCACCGGCGACGAGGTCGGCCGGGTCGTTGGGGATCTCCCGTACGTTCTCGCCGCTGTAGAACTGACCGGGTGCCTCGGCGGGGACGTGGTACCGGACCCAGACGTCTGACTGGACCCGGAAGAGGTCCTCGGGGTACCGGAAGTTGTCCCGGAGCTCGTCGGGGACGTCGGCCGCCGATCGGTACGAGTTCGGGAAGATCCGCTGCTGGGCACTCGCCAGCGGGTCCTCCTCGTCGATCACGTAGACGGTCACCTCGCCGGTGTAGGCGTCGACGGTGGCCTTGGCGGAGTTGCGGATGTAGTTGAACTGGTTGGGCAACGGATTGGTCCCCGGCAACGCCCGGGGAAGTCGGCTGATGGCCTCGGCGGAGAGAGCCGACTCGGAGTACGGGTAGCTGTCGCTCACCGTGTAGAGGTCGACGATCCAGGTGAGGCGCCCGTCCTGGATGGTCAGGTAGGGGTCGGAGTCCTGGTTGAAGAACGGGGCCACCTCCGCCACCCGGGACTGCACGTTCCGCTCGACGAGGATTCGAGCCCGATCGCCGATCTGCGGGGAGATGAGGATGTTGAAGTCCGAGTACCGCAGGGCGAACAGGGCCCGGCGGAAGATGTTGCCGACCGCCACGCCGCCGTCGCCGGTGTACGAGTGCGTCTCGGTGGCGTCCCCGTCGAGCGGGAAGTCGACCTCCGGGGTCTCCGACCCCGCGATCACGAACGAGTCGGGGTCGTAGGTCTCGCCGAAGTAGATGCGGTTGCCCTCGAGCGTCGTCTCCAGTTCGGGGGACTCGGTCCGCGGCGGCACGTCGGAGACGAGGTAGTTGGGCAATCGATTGACGACGTCGGCAGCCGTGCTCACGACGCCACCGAACCCGTGCGTGTAGACGAGGTGGTCGATGACCCAGGTCCGGCTCTGGATCCCGCCGACGTCGACCTCGCGCGAGGTGAGCATGACCTGGGTCGGGTCGCCGTCGATCTCATACCGGTCGACGTCGACGTCGCCGAGCTCGTAGTACGGGCGGATCGCCTGCTGCTGGTCGAACGTGGAGGCGATCACCGGCGGGTCCCACAGGCGGATGTTGTCGAGCGTCTCCCGGTTGGCGATGACGTCGTCCTGGTCGAGGTCGGGTGTCCCTGCGAACGGTCGGGCCTCGACGTCGGCCAGACCGAAGGCCTCGGTCGTGCTCTGCATCTGGCGGACGATGAACTCCGACTCGCGATCGAACTCGTTCGGATTCACGGCCAGGCGCTGGTAGAGCGCCGGCACGCCGGTGCCGACGACCAGGGCCACGACGATCCACAACCCGAGCGACACGATCGGCAAGGTCCAGCCGCGACGCCAGATGTTCACGATGAGGGCCACCGCGGTCGCTGCCGCCACCAACGCCAACAGGTTGAGGGCCGGGATGCGGATCGTGACGTCGGTCATGCCGGCCCCGAAGACGAACTCGCCCGCCCGCTGGTCGAGCGTGAGCCCGTAGCGGTCGAGCACGTACCCGACCGCCCGGACGATGGCGATGCCGGCCAGCAGGATGGAGAGGTGGGCCCGGGCGCCGGGTTCCACGATGGGTGGCTCGCCGGCGGTGATGCGGATGCCGCCGTTCACGTAGTGGACGGCGATCGAGAGCAGGATGGCGAGGACGAGGATCTGGAACAGCCAGGAGATGATGTCCTGGGCGAGCGGCAGCGTGAACACGTAGAAGCCGACGTCGAGGCCGAACTGCGGGTCGGCGATGCCGAAGTCCTCCCGGTTCAGGAAGAAGAGGACGTCCTGGGTCCAGACCGTGGCGGCGAGGCCGTTCAGGGCGGCGAAGGCGATGGCCAGGATGCCGAACAGGCGCCGCACCCGCGGCTGCAGCCAGCCGCCGAGGCGCTCGGGCCCGTCACCCTCGGGGTTGAAACTGACGAACCCGGGGGAGAACCGTCCCGCCAGCACGACATTGCCCCACAGCACGGCCCAGGCCAGCACGCCGAGGATGCCGAACAGGGCGGCCGAGGCGAGGAACCTGGTGACCCAGACCTCCTGGTATCCGGCGCTGTCGAACCAGAGGAAGTCCGTGTAGTAGCCGGCGAACGCCCGCAGGACGATGAAGAGGCCGACCACCGCCACGGCGAGGATCGTCGGCCATCGGCGACCCTGGCGTGTGGGCCGCCGAGGGGGCGGTGGTTCGTTCGATGCCATCATGGGCGGCGAAGCCTAGGCAGGGCCCCGGGACATCTCGACGCCGTCGCTCACCGAGCGGGCAGCAGGATGCACCGACAACCCTCGTGGACCGGCGGGATCGGCTGGTCCGAGGACTCGGCGGCCTCGGCGCACTGGGGACAGGCTCGAACCACGACCAACTCGACGGGGCGACCAGCTGCCTCGGCGGCGGCGGCGATCCCCTCGTGGTAGGCCCGGCCCGCCTCGGACCGGAGGTGGCGTTCGGCAGTGTCGGACCGCCACGTCCTGAACACCCGTGAGACCTCGGCGCTGCGGGCCGGCCCATCCGTGGCGCGATCGAGGGCTCGCTCGAGCGAGGCACCGAGGTCCCCGGCGGCCGCCGAACCGTTGCCGGAGGGCTGACCGGGCACGGCGACGTCGACGCCGAGCCACTCGAGCGCCCACGTGACGCCGGCCCGGCGGGCGGCGTCCCGCACCAACAGCAGGGTGGGTTCGAGGTGCTCGGCCAACTCCGTCCGGGAGGGCCGCCAGCCGTCGGGATCCGCCCGCAGCCCCTCGAGTGCCTCGTTCTGGGCATCGGCGAGCTCCCGCTTCATGCCCCGGAGGGCACCGTTGGTGATCGGGATGAGTCGACGGTCCCGCTCCTCGATGGCGCGCTCGACGTCGGGGTGGTGGGCGTTGCGCGCCGGGGCGTGAGCGCCCGTCTGCTCGGTCGTCGGCGGCGGCTCGGGCTCTGGCCGGGGCTCGGGTTCGGTCGCTTCCTCCGATGGCTCCGGTTCGGTCGGGACGGGTTCCGCGGGGGTGGTCTCGGCGTCCTCGGGCGATCGCAGCGCCGCGAACAGGTCGTCGAGATCGTCGTCGTCCTCGGGAGGCGTCTGGGGTAGGTCGTCCGTCGGCTCCTCGACGAGTTCGGTTTCGGCAGCCGACGAGGCTTCCACGACCTCGACCGGTGCCGACTCCTCCTCCGCCTCGGCCGGCTCCTCGGCCTCGGCGGCCGGCTGCTCCGGCTCGGTGGCCACCACCGGCTCCGGTGCCGGGACGTCGTGGAGTCGGCGCACCTCCTCGACCATGGCCATCGTCTCGACGGGCTGGCCGACGGGACCCGACTCCGGCTCCTCCTCGTCGTCGTCGCGGGCCGGGATGATGCGGACTCCCGAATAGGCCTCCTCCTCGACCGGTCGCTCGAGCTCCTCGGCGTGCGGCTCCGCGACCCGTGGGGCGGGCGGCGCGACACGGGTCTCGTCGATCTCCCCCTCCAACCGGGCCACGGTCGATCGGACCGACTCCAACTCGGCCAACAACTCGTCGCGTCGGATCTCCAACGCCCGGGCCCGTTCCTGGGCGGCCTCGGCCTCGGCCCTCGCCTGGGCGAGGATCTGGTCGCGCTCGGAGGTGGCATCGGCATGGACC
>JBFLKR010000174.1:0-8565 GCA_040883295.1 Acidimicrobiia bacterium | reverse complement strand
CCCGCCGGCCGACGGAGGAGGCCGGTGGGAGGGGGGCGGTGCCAGAGAGCGACGGCGATCCCGCCTTCGTGGGCTTCTCGAACACGCTGCAGGTCCCCCCTCCCACTCCGCTTCGCTTCGTGGGGCCCAACCCCCCTCCTGGGGGATTTCTCAGGATGAGTCCCCCCTCAGCGACAGGCGTCGGCCTGTCGCGCGATCTGACACCTGGCGGCGGGATCTCGGAGCGGGGGAAGGGATCCCCGACGACAACGACCCGCCTGCCGGGTCCGTTCCCCGGTCGGCCTAGCCTCGGCCGCGTGGGGATCGAGTCGAGCGAGCGACGCGGTGAACCGATCGAGGTCGGGGCGACGACCGTCGTGCCGGTCGTCCGGACCTGGTCGTTCGAGGCCGGTGGCCGCGGGTGGCTGGCCGGTGCCGTCTACGCCGGCCCCGCCCTCGACGTGACCCACGGCGACGGCCGGACCGAGCGGGTGGCGATCCCCGACCATGTCCTGTGGGTGCGGCTCGGCGCCGTCGCCTTCGTGCTGCTGGCGATCCTGATGGGAGGACGACGATGACCGACGACACGACCGAGGCCGACTACTTCGAGGGGGTGGCGGACTCGATCCGCGACTACTTCGGGGTCACGATCCGCGACCTGTTCGGTGTGCCCCTCGAGCGGGAGGGCCGCACGATCATCACGGCGGCATCCATCGAACGGATGGGCGGTTTCGGGATGGGCGGGGGTGAGGGCAGTGGCCCCGCTCCCGATGGAGGCGAGGAGGCCGGCGGCGCCGGTGCCGGCGGCGGGGGCGGTGGCACCGTGCGAGCGCGCCCGGTCGGTGTCATCGAGATCTCCGACGAGGGCGTGCGGGTGGAGCCGGTCATCGATTTCACGAACGTCCTCGTCACGGCATTGCTCGCGCTGGCCGCCTGGCTGTCGCTGCGGGGTCGCTTCCGCGGCTAGGCGGGGCCGGCGGGCTGCCGCCACGTGTGGCGGCGTGTGCCGCCGAGCAGCACGGTCCCGACGCCGAGCAGCGATGCGGCGGCCAGGAACCATGGGCCGGTCTCGTAGCCGGTCTCGGGGAGTTCGCCGGTCGACCGAACGATGGCGCCCGCCGCCGCGACCGCCGGACCGGCGTTGAGGCTCTCCCCGGCCACCACCACGAGGTTGGCGAACTCGGCCTCCGTGATGGCCCGGTCCACCGAGCAGGGGAGCACGAGCGAGTCGCCGGGAGCGAGCGTGGCGACTGTCGCCGTGCACTCGGGCACCGGTGTCGGGTCGGGGGCTTCGGAGTCCTCGACGAGGAAGTCTGCCACTTGCACGTCGTCGAGCGTCACGTTGCCATCGTTGACGACTTCGATCCGCCATGTGACGGTTTGCCTGCTGCCGATCACGAACGACTGCTCGGTCGGCGTCTTGGTCACGCCCAGCGAGGCGTCCTGGAGGATCGGGATGTCGTAGGCGGTGTCGTCCGAGAATGACTGACCGATGGCGTTGCCGACTGCCGTGGCGACGTTGACGAGGTCACCACCGGTGTCGATCAGGTCCTGACCGACCTGCAGCGTCCCGCTGCAGGTGATGCTCTCACCCGGGGGTACGACGCCGTCGGCGCCGGGGAAGGTGCAGGTCAGGTCGGCGACCAGGGGGTCGGTCACCGTCACGTCCGTGAAGCTGACGTTGCCGGTGTTGGTGCCGGTCACGACGTAGGCGACGGCCCCGGGCGAGTCGATCGGGGTGTCGGCGATGCCATCACCGTCGGAGTCGGGATGCGACGGCGAGGACTTGGAGAGCACGGCGGCCACTCGCTGCTCGATGGGCACGTCGAAGGTGTCGGAGTCGGTGACGGTGGCGCCCGCACCGGTCGCAGTGACGGTGGCCGTGTTGAGGATGTCGCCGCCGGCGTCGATGTCGGCCTGGGTAGCGGTGCCGGTGGCGGTACAGGTGGTGGATGCGCCAGGGGCGAGTGACGTCGCACCGCAGGAGAGCCCGCTGGCGTCTGGATCTAGCACCGTGACTCCGGTGAGGGTCACGTTGCCGGTGTTCTCCACGGTCATCGAGTAGTCGATGGTGCCGGGGGCGTCGACGGGGGTGTTGGCGATCCCGTCACCGTCGGTGTCGGGATTGGAGGTCGACGTCTTGGTGATCGCCACGCCCGGGCGCCGGTCGAACGGGACGACGAAGAAGTCCCCGTCGACGAGGGGGTCACCGACCGCGGGTAGCGGTGGCCGAGCGGCGCCGAGGGCGAGGTTCGCCACGAGCGGGGCGTCGTCGCCGACACCGAGGAGTGGCTCGCCGTTGTCGAAGCCCGCCTGGTCGACCGTGTACGAACCGGTGCACGTGTAGGTCCCCCCGGGCGCGATCGCGGTTGCCGCATCACACGAGAGGGTGCCGAGCGTCGAATCGACGATGACCGGGTCCTCGAGGGTGGTGTTGCCGGTGTTCACGAGCACCAACTCGTAGTCGATCGTGCCGGGGCCGGTCAGCGGCGTGTCGGCGACGCCATCGCCGTCGGCGTCGGGATTGGTCGTCGACGTCTTGGAGAACGCAAGCGACGGCTGGCGGTCGAACGGGACGACGAAGAAGTCGGCGCCCCCGACACGGGCCACGGTGTCGAGGGCGACGACCACGTTCACGGCGGCCCCGGCGGGGTTGGTGTCGAACTCGAACTGATCGACGGTGGTGGTACCCGTGCAGGTGACGCTGTCGCCGGCGTCGCCGCTCGGCTGGAGGACGCCGGCCGTACCCGGCCAGGCACAGACGAGCCCGGGCAGGGTCGCATCGGCGACGACCACGTCGTTGAGTGTCACGTTGCCGGCGTTGGCCACGACGATCTCGTAGGCGATCGTGTCGGGACCCACCACCGACGTGTCGGCGATGCCGTCGCCGGTCGAGTCCGGATAGTTGGTCGAGGACTTCGTCACCGTCAGGCCCGGGTTGGCGCTGACCGGCACGGTGAAGGCATCGGTGTCGAAGACATCGGCGCCCGAGACCGAGGTGCCGGTGACGGTGGCTGCGTTGATGACCGGAGCGACGGCGTCGATGTCGTCCTGGCTGACCGGATAGGTCGCCGTGCAGGTGGTCGATGCGCCCGGAGCGAGCGTCGTGTCGGGACAGGTCACCGTCAGGGCCGTGGTCCCGTCGCCGGTGGTCACGGTGTCACCGATGCCGATGCCCTCGATGGTCACGTTGCCATCGTTCGTGACCTCGTACGTGTAGGTGATGCCACCGGGTGAGGTGATCGGCGTGTTGGCGACGTTGTTGCCGTCGGTGTCCGGGTTGCTCGAGGAGTCCTTGTCGAGGCTCAGGCTCGGGCTCTGGACGATCGGCACGTCGTAGGAGTCGCCTGCCGTCAGGTCCTGGCCGCCCCCGGAGGCGACCACATATGCGGTGTTGATGACGTCGCCTCCGGCGTCGAGCCGGTCCTGGTCGACGGCGATGACGGCGTCGCAGGTCCCCGATGCTCCCGGGGCAAGCGCGGTCGGCAGACCGGAGCAGTCGAGCGGGCCGACGTCTTCGCTCGGCCCGGTCACATCGGACACCGACACGCCGGTGAGTGTCACGTTGCCGGTGTTCTCCACGGTGATCGTGTACTCGATGTCGCCCGGCGTGTCGATGCCCGGGTCGGCCTTGCCCGGATCGGAACCCGGCGGGAAGTTGTCAGAGGTCTTGTCGATGGTGATCGCCGGGACCCGGTCGATCGCGACGGTGGCCGAGGCCTGGTCGGACACCGAGCGGTTGTCGAAGGCGCCAAGGACCGAGGCGGTGTTCTCGATCGGGTCTCCGGCGTCGATATCGGCCTGGGTGACGCCCGTCGAGGCCGTGCAGGTGGCCGTGGTACCCGGAGCGAGGTCACCCGGCAGGGTCGGGCAGGCGAGCGAATCGACGTCGAAGTCGCGCACCTCGACGTCCGTGATGGTCACGTTGCCGGTGTTCTCGACCGTGAGCGTGTAGTCGATCGTGCCGGGGGCCGAGATGGTCGAGACGCTCGGCGTCTTCGTGAGCTGGATCGCCGGTGCTCGTTGGATCGGGACGTCGAACGTGTCCGAATCCCGCAGGGTCTGGCCCCGATACGAACCCGAGCCCGTGGCCGTGTTGAAGATGTCGGTTCCGGTGTCGACGTCCGCTTGGCCCACGACGATCGTCGCCGAGCAGACCGAGGCCTCGCCGGGGGCGAGAGTCGTCGGCAGGGCGGGAATGCACGAGGCGATCGTCGCCGTCGGGTCCGTCACCTGGACGTCGTCCAGCGCCACGTTCCCGGTGTTGGTGACGGTGATGGCGTAGCGGATCGTGTCGGGGCCGGTGATCGGGGTGTTGGCCACACCGTCGCCGTCGGTGTCCCGGTAGTTGATCGACTCCTTCTGGACGGTGATCCCCGGGTCGGGGGCCTCCCCGAAGCAGAAGATGATGCGACGGGCGTTGGGGGCGGTCGTGAACGAGCCCGACGTGCCGGGGGAGTCCTCGGTCTGAGTCGAGGTCTGGGCGACCAGGACGAGCCGTTTCACCTCCAGGGAGGTGTCGACGAGCGCCCAGGAGTAGAGGGCCCTGGGGTGCCCGCCGAGATAGTTCAGATCGATGGCGCCCGGATCGGTGCCGATCGGCGAGCCGCTGGGGCGGCCGTCTCCCTGCTGGTTCTGCTGGAAGAAGCGATCACCGAACGGACCGCACTCCGCCGGGCCGGCTGAAGCGGGCTCGGCCGACCCGAGGTCCACCACCACCGAGGTGAGGGCGACGAGTGCGAACGCGGCGACGACTGAGGTGATCTTCCGCAAGTCTGGGGTCCCTTCGACGGCGGGAACCTTACCGTGTCAGCGAGGTGGTGTCGCCGTGCCGGCCGGCCCACGTCCTAGCCTCGCACCGTGCGCCAACTGCTCGCTCCCGACGGGACCCTCATCGGCGAGTCGCCGCTTCCCGTCGACCACGTCCAGCGCCTCCTCGAGGCGATGCTCACCGCCCGTCGCTACGACCACAAGAGCATCTCGCTCCAGCGCCAGGGCCGTCTCGCCACCTACGCCCCCTTCGAGGGCCAGGAGGCGGCCCAGTTGGCCTCGGTGGCCTCCCTGCGGCCCGAGGACTGGCTCGTCGCCACCTATCGGGATGCCGCCGCCATGTGGGCCCACGGGTATCCGATGTCGCTGCTCTTCCTCGGTCGGGTCGGCGACGAGCGAGGTGGCTCGCCACCCGATGACGTCCACTGCCTCCCCCCGTCGATCACCGTCGGCGCCCACATGCTGCACGCTGTCGGGCTTGGCTGGGCGTCGAAGCTGCGGGACGAGGGTCGGGTGGCGCTCACCATGTTCGGTGACGGCGCCACCAGCGAGGGCGACTTCCACGAGGCGATGAACTTCGCCGCCGTCTACGCCACCCCGACGGTCTTCCTGTGCCAGAACAACGGCTACGCCATCAGCCTGCCGGTCGACCGCCAGACCCGTTCGGAGACCATTGCGGGCAAGGCCGCCGCCTACGGGATGCCGGGCGAGCGGGTCGACGGCAACGACCCCCTTGCGGTGTACGAGGTCACCCGCGAGGCGGTCGCCAGGGCCCGACGCGGGGACGGACCGACGCTCATCGAGGCGGTGACCTACCGGGTGGGTCCTCACACCACCAACGACGATCCCGGCCGCTACCGGGAAGGCGCCGAAGAGGTGGCCGCCAAGGAACGGGACCCGATCGTCCGCACCCGCCGCTACCTCGTCGCGCTTGGGGAGTGGGACGCCGATCGGGAGGAGGCGGTCCTCGAGGCCGCCGATGCCCTCGTCGAGGCCGCCATCGAGGGGGCCGAGGCCACCCCGATGCCCGACGTCACCCACGTGTTCGCCGGCATGTTCGCCGAACCGCATGCGGGATTGCTGGCCCAGGCCGAGGAGGCAACCCGTGGCTGAGATGACCCAGGCCCCGGCGCACACCCCCCGCCTCCACCAGGCACAGGCCGGCGACGACCCGGTCATGCTGTTGGGCGAGGACGTCGCCGCCCACGGCGGGGTGTTCCGGATCTCCGACGGCCTGCTCGAGGCGTTCGGCCCCGACCGGGTGGTCGACACCCCGGTGGCCGAGTCCGGCATCGTCGGGGCGGCCTTCGGGTTGGCGGTGGCCGGCATGCGGCCGATCGCCGAGATCCAGTTCATGGGCTTCTCGACCCCGGCCTACGACCAGATCGTCAACCACGTCGCCCGGATCCGCCACCGCAGCCGGCATCGGTTCGCCGCCCCGATGGTCATTCGCATCCCCTACGGCGGCGGGTTCGGGGCCGCCGAGCACCATTCGGAGTCCTGGGAGGCGATCTACGCCCACACGCCGGGTCTCGTCGTCGTGACGCCGTCGACACCGCACGACGCCAAGGGCCTGTTGGCCGCCGCAGTCGCCTCGCCCGACCCGGTCATCTTCCTCGAGCCGATCCGCCTGTACCGGGCCGTCAAGGAGGAGGTGCCCGAGGAGCGCTACGAGGTGGCACTCGGTACGGCGGCGGTCCGGCGCGAGGGGACGGACGTGTCGTTGCTCACCTGGGGCGCGATGACCAAGGAGGTCCGGGAGGCGGCAGCCGTGCTCGCCGACGAGGGGATCGCTGCCGAGGTGGTCGACGTCCGCTCGCTGGTGCCGCTCGACGAGGACACGGTGCTCGGCTCGGTCCGCAAGACCGGCCGGGCGGTCATCGTCCACGAGGCCCCCCGCACCGCGGGGTTCGGCGCCGAGTTGGCGGCTCGCATCGCCGAGACCTGCCTCTACGACCTGCTGGCCCCCGTCGAGCGGGTGACCGGCTGGGACACGGTATTCCCCCTCAAGCGGGGCGAGCACCACTACCTGCCGTCGGTCGAGCGGATCGTTGCCGCCGGCCGGCGCACGATGGGGCCCGTCTGATGCCCACCGTGTTCCGGCTCCCCGACATCGGAGAAGGCCTCACCGAGGCCGAGGTCGTCGAGTGGCACGCCGCCGTCGGCGACGAGGTGCGCGCCGACCAGCCGCTCGTGACCGTCGAGACCGACAAGGCCCAGGTCGAGTTGCCCGCCCCGGTGGCCGGGGTCCTGCTCCACCGAGGAGCCGAGGCCGGGACGGTGCTGCCGGTGGGGGACGTACTCGCCGTGATCGGCATCCGCGGCGAGCGCTGGTCGGGCGGCCCCGAGCCGACGACCGACGACCAGGTTGCCTTGCCGCTGGACGAGCCGGGGCCGGAACGCCCGCCGCTGGTGGGCACCCTGAGCGAGGAGGCCGAGTCGCTGTCGGCGCTGCCCGAACCACCCCGACGGGCCGAGTTGTCCGAGCCGCGACCGACCCCCCAGCTGGAGCCGGGCATCGCCCGTCGGCCCGACCTCCCGCCGCCCGGCCCCTCGGCGTCTCGCTCTCCGACGGCCCGGCCCCGCGCCCTCCCGCTGGTGCGCCGCGAGGCCGCCCGCCGAGGGATCGACCTGTCCCGTGTCGAAGGCAGCGGCCCGGGGGGCCGGGTGCTGCGCAGCGATCTGGACGCGGTGGCCGAGCGGTCCCCCTCCGGGGGAGTTTCCAGAGAGGTTGAGGAGATCCCCCCGTCAGGGGGGATGGGCCCCACGAGCGAAGCGAGGGGGAGGGGGGAGCCGAGCACCCCGGCGGAGCCTGCCCCACCCACCGACGAGCGCCTCCCGCTCTCGGCCACCCGCAAGGCGATCGCCCGGGCGCTGACCGAGTCGTGGCAGACGATCCCGCACGTCACCACGTTCGGCCGCTTCGACGCCACCCGGCTTCTCGCCGCCCGCCGCTCGCTCGAGTCCCGCCACGACCGTCCGGTGCCGCTCGACGCCCTGCTGGCGGCCGCCTGCCTGCCCGTGCTCGCCACCCATCCCGAGCTGAATGCCACCCTCGACGGCGACCATCTCGTCCTCCACCACCGGGTCGACCTCGGGGTGGCGATCGACGCCCCCGGGGGGCTGTTGGTCGGCGTGGTTCCAGACGCCGGATCGCTCGGGCTCCTCGGCCTCGCCGACCGGGTGGTGGACCTGGCCGAGCGGGCGAAGCAGCGGAAGCTGTCACCCGACGAACTGCGCGGCCAGAGCTTCACCGTCTCCAACATCGGTGCCGTCGGCGGCGGCATGGGCACCCCGATCATCCCGCTCGGCACGACCGCGATCCTCTCGGTGGGTCGGGCCGAGGCGACGCCGGTTGCCCGCAACGGGGAGGTCGGTGTGGCTCCGATGGCGCCGCTCAGCCTCTCCTACGACCACCGCGTGATCGACGGGGCGACCGGCCGGGCGGTCATGGCGATGCTGGTCGAGAACCTCGAGGAGCCAGCCCTGTTCCTGGTCTAGCTGCGAACCCAGGGTTCGCTGGCGCGGCCGCAGCCCAACCCAGGGTTCGCTGACTCGCTGGCGCGTCACCGAACCCTGGGTTCGGCGGCCCCGCGTAGCGTCGGGCTCATGAAGGCCCTGCTCTGCACCGCCCATGGCGAACCCGAGGACCTCGTCCTCACCGACGTTCCCGACCCGGCACCCGGTCCGGGCCAGGTCAGGGTCGAGATCGCCGCCGCCGGCGTCAACTACCCCGACACGCTCACGATCCGGGACATGTACCAGTTCAAGCCGGAGCTGCCGTTCGCCCCCGGCGGCGAGGCGGCCGGCGTGGTG
>JBFLKR010000173.1:0-8897 GCA_040883295.1 Acidimicrobiia bacterium | reverse complement strand
TGGACCGCCACCTGCCGCGTCTCGACCGGTTCGAGGGCGACGGCTACCGGCGCATCGTGACCTCCGTCACCCTCGACGACGGCGAGGTGGTGGACGCCTGGGTGTACGAGGCGATTGCCGAGGACTGAGTACCGAGTACCGAGTACCGAGTACCGGGTAACGGTTCCGGGAGATCCCCCCTCGACGGATCGTGGCGGCTCGTCGCCGCTCTCTGGCACCGCCCCCCTCCCACCTGCCTCCTGCGTCGGCCGGTGGGTCCCATCCCTCCTTCGGGGGGATTTCCTTGTTCGTGGCGTCTCTTGCTCCCGATGTGTCGGGCACGAACGGCGACAGAACACTTCTTCGGGGGGATCTCCCAACTGCATCCGATCCCGCGACGCTCCTGCGACAGGGCTATCCGGCGGTCGGCGGTACCCTCCTCCGCCATGGCCCGAGACCCCAAGAAGACCGTCGGCGGCCAGGCCGTCATCGAGGGCGTGATGATGCGCGCCCCGGAGGGATGGGCGGTGGCCGTCCGCAATCCCGAGGGCCGCATCGAGGCCCGGCGCGGCGACCTGCCGCGGCTCTCCAGCCGTTCGGTGGCCGCCCGGATCCCGTTCGTGCGGGGGGTCGGGGTGCTCGCCGAGTCCCTCTCCCTCGGCATGCGGGCCCTCAGCTGGTCGGCGCGGGTCGCCGACGAGGAGGAGGAGGAGTTGTCATCGACGGCGATGGCGCTCTCGATCGCGGTCGCCCTCGCCTTCGCCATCGGCGTCTTCGTGCTCGTGCCCACCTTCTTCGCCAAGTGGGTCGCCGGCGGCAACGACGTCGTGCTGGCGGTCGTCGAGACGGTCCTCCGCATCGGCCTCTTCGTTGGCTACGTATGGGCGATCGGGCTGTGGGAGGACGTGGCCCGCGTGTACCGGTACCACGGTGCCGAGCACAAGACCATCCACGCCTACGAGCACGGCGACCCGCTCTCGGTGGCCGAGGTGCAGAAGTACTCGCCCGCCCATCCCCGCTGCGGCACCTCGTTCCTGCTCCTCGTCCTGTTGATCTCGTCGGTGCTCTTCGGGGTGCTCGGTGACCTGGCGTGGCTCTGGCTCGTGGTCAGCCGCATCGTCCTCATCCCGGTGGTGGCGGGGATCTCCTACGAGATCCTGCGGTTCTCCGGGCTGCGGGATGGCTGGTTCGCCGACGTCATCGCCGCCCCCGGCCTGTGGCTGCAGAAGCTCACCACGGGGGAGCCCGACGACGGTCAGGTCGAGGTGGCGATCGCCAGCCTCCTGACCGCCCTCGACCCCGAGGCCCGCGAGGAGGCCCTCGCCCGAGGACCCGTCCCGGAGGCGTCGCTCGACGTGGAGCTCCACTGATGGACGGCACCCTCCGGGCCCGGCTCGAGGAACTCGAGGCGGCGTTCTCGGAGGTCGAGGCCCGTCTCGCCGATCCCGGGTTGCTCGCCGACGCCTCCGCCTATGCCGACGTCGCCCGGCGCCACTCCGAGCTGCGGTCGATCGTGGATCGGTTCCATGCCTGGCAGCGGGCGCACGCCGACGCCACCGAGGCCGCCGAGCTGGCGGCCACCGAGGAGGACGCCGAGATGGCGACCGAGCTGGCGACCATGGCGACGGAGCGGGCCGCCGAGGCGGCGACGCTCGAGGAGCGCCTGCGCCTCGACCTCGTACCCAAGGACCCTGCCGACCAGAAGGATGTCATCGTGGAGATCCGGGCCGCCGCCGGTGGCGACGAGGCGGCGATCTGGGCCGGCGACCTGCTGCGCATGTACGAGCGGTACGCCGAGGAGCACGGCTTCGGCACCGAGGTGCTCGAGGCGTCCCCGTCGGAGGTGGGTGGGTACTCGAAGGTGTCGCTGGGCGTGTCCGGCCACGGCGCGTACTCCAGGCTGAAGTACGAGGCCGGTGTCCATCGGGTCCAGCGGGTGCCCAAGACCGAGTCGCAGGGCCGGATCCACACGTCCACCGCCACCGTGGCGGTGCTCCCCGAGGCCGACGACGTCGAGGTGGAGCTCGATCCCAACGATGTGCGCGTCGACGTGTTCCGGGCGTCGGGGCCGGGGGGCCAGTCGGTCAACACCACCGACTCGGCGGTCCGCCTCACCCACGTCCCCACCGGGCTCGTCGTCTCCTGCCAGGACGAGAAGAGCCAGCTCCAGAACAAGGAGAAGGCCTTCCGAATCCTGCGCGCCCGGCTGTACACCGCCCAGATGGAGGCCCGCCAGGCCGAGCTCGCCGCCGATCGCCGCTCCCAGGTGGGCACGGGGGAGCGGTCGGAGAAGATCCGGACCTACAACTACAAGGAGAACCGGGTCACCGACCACCGAGTGGGACTCACCATCAAGCAACTGCCGGCCGTGCTCGAGGGCGACCTCGATGCCTTCGTCGACGCGCTCGCCGCCGAGGAGCACGCCACCAGGCTCGCCGCCCGATGACGACCGCCCAGCGATGACCGGGAACCGCCTCCGCGCCGTCCTCGTGTGGTCGGGCCTCGCCGCCTCGCTGCTGGCGGCCGCCATCCTCATCAGCCGCTGGAACGAGGCCCAGCAGTTGCAGCCCAACGAGACCGGGATCGGGCCCCGTGCCTCGGCCAGTGCCGTCTCCATCGACTATCCGCCCGGGGCCGAGCCCCTCGGCGTGGCCATCGGCGACTGGGTCGACGCCTGGGACCCGCCCCCCGCCGGGATGCCGGCGGTGGCCGTCGCCGATCGGTCCGACGGGGCCGAGTTCTGGGTCGCCGAGACGACGACTGCGGGGTTGTCGGCGGCCGTCGACCTCGCCGTCCGGGACGGGGTCGTGGAGGTCGCCCAGCTCGCCGTCGAGAACGCCGCCGGCGACGCCGACGACGTTCGCCTCGTCGAGGAGGTGGTGCCGACGTTCCTCGCCGCCTCCGGCGCCCCGCCGGGCCTCGCCGGGGAGCTCGGGCTGGTGGACGCGGAGACGCTGTTCGGTTCGCTGCCCCGCGAGCAGACCATCACCGACGGCGGGGTCACCGCCTACCTGGCCGTCAACCGGTTCGGACTCGTCGTGGGCCGGGTCGGGGGGTGAACGACCAGACCCTCCCTGCCCACGAGCGACGGCGGCTGCTGTCGTTGGTCACCGGCGAGCCGCTGGCGGAGACCTACGAGGGCATGGAGCTCACCGACCGCCAGACCCGCCGCTACCGGGTCCTGACCGAACGTCGACTGGCCGGCGAGCCGCTCCAGTACCTCGAGGGATCGGTGGCGTTCGGCCCGCTCACGCTCGCCATCGACCGTCGGGCGCTCATCCCCCGTCCCGAGACCGAGCAACTGTGGGAGCTGGTCCGCGACGAGGTGACGGTCGCCGGTCGGCCGCCGGGGTTGGTGGTCGACCTCTGCACGGGTTCGGGCGCCCTGGCCCTCGCCCTCAAGTACACGTTCCCGTCCGCCGTCGTCATGGGCAGCGATCTCTCGGTCGAGGCGTTGCGACTCGCCGAGGAGAACGGCTACCGGACCCGTCTCGAGGTGGTTTGGCGGGAGGGCGACCTCTTCGACGCCCTGCCGCTCGACGTGCGCGGGCACGTGGACGTGCTCGTCGCCAACCCGCCGTACGTGCCGGCCGGCACGTTCCTGCCGATGGAGATCCGCGAGCACGAGCCGACGATGGCCCTCTACGCCGGGCCAGACGGCACCGAGGTGCTCGCCCGGATCGCCGAGCAGGCTCGTGGCTGGCTGCGGCCCGGCGGCCTCGTGGCCTGTGAGATCGGCGACGACCAGGGGCAGGCCGTGAAATCGCTGTTCGCCGACTACGCCCCGACCATCCGTCGGGACCTCGCCGGCCGCAACCGATTCGTGGTCGGCCGGGCGCCCTAGGCCGTCGGGACCTCGGCCTGGTCCGCCAGGGCGGCGTGCAGGGCCCGCTCCTGCTCGAACAGGTGGTGGGTCGGGCGCCCGCCGGGTTCGATGGTCATCGGCTCCTTGAAGTAGAACCCGAGCCAGTCGACGACGCCGGCCTCGCCCCGGCGGGCGGCGAGATCCATGAACCTGGCGAGGTCGAGCACGATCGGCGCCGCCAGCACCGAGTCCCGGCAGAGGAAGTTGATCTTCAGCTGCATGGGGTAGCCGAGCCAGCCGAAGAGGTCGACGTTGTCCCAACCCTCCTTGTCGTCCCCCTTCGGCGGGTAGTAGTTGATGCGCACGAGGTGGGAGAGGTCGCCGTAGAGCTCGGGATGGGCCTCGGCGTCCAGGATCGACTCGAGTACCCCGCCCTTGGTGACCTCCTTCGAGCGGAAGTTCTCCTCCTCGTCGAGGACGAGGCCGTCGAGGTTGCCGAGGATGTTGGTGCTGAACCAGCCATGGACGCCCAGCATCCGGGCGGCCAGCATCGGGGCGATCGCGGTCTTGACGAGGGTCTGGCCGGTCTTGAAGTCACGGCCGGCGACCGGCACCCCTTCGCGGCTCGCCAGTTCCCGCATCGCCGGGAAGTCGAACATGAGGTTGGGGGAGCCGTTGGCGACCGCCACGCCCTCCGACACGAGCGCCCAGGCGTACACCTGGCTCGGGGAGATGGACGGGTCACTCGCCGCCAGCGCCGCCTCGAAGGTCTCGATCGACGTGTGGGCCGGGCCCGGGGGACGGTAGGCCTCGGTCGACCCGGTCCAGACCGCCACCACCCGATCGAGGTGGTGGTCGCGGCGGAACGCCGCGACGTCGGCCCGGAGCTGCTCGGCGAGGTCGGCGAGGGAGTCACCGACCTTGACGTTGTCGGTGTCGGTCAATGCCGGCACCCACGATCGTTCGAAGACGGCCGGCATCGCCCGGATCTCCATGAGCTCGGGGGCGAGCTTGTCCATCAGGGCGGCATCGAGCACGCCCGCCCGGCGAGCGGCGTCGAGGGCGGTGACCCGGTACGGGTCCCAGGCCCCGAACACGAGGTCGTCGAGGGGGGCGAGGCCCAGGGCGTCGATGAGTGGGCGACCGTCGGCGTGGCCGGTCTCCGACAGCGAGCCGACGGGCGGGGCGAGGCCCGCACGGGCGGCGAGGACGCCGGCGATGAACGTCGAGGCGACGGCGCCGAGACCGGGGAGGAGGACGCCGAGGCGGCCGGACGAGGTGGGCATGGGACTCCTCGGGGGAGGGCGGGAGGCCCACGCTAGGCAAGACGCCGTTCTTCGCGATAATGGATGAAGATGATGAAAGACATCGGCTACATCGATGAGTGACCTGCCGCCCGGGCTCACGGTGCGCCACTTGGAACTCCTGTCCGCGGTCGGCCGCTCGGCCTCGTGGACGGAGGCCGGCGACCGGGTCGGCATGGCGCAGTCGTCGGTGTCCCAGTCCCTCGCCCGCGTCGAGGCCCTGGCCGGGGTCCCGCTGTTCGAGCGGGTCGGCAACCGGCGCCGGCCGACGGTGGCCGGTCGGCGGCTCATCGCCGCTGCCGACAGGGTGCTCGCCGACCTCGGGGCGGCGTGGGACGATGTCGTCGCCCGGTCCGGGCGTGGGCCGCTGCGGGTCGGCGTGATCGACGCCGTGGCCCTCTACCTGCGCCGGGACCGCACCGAGCACTTCGTCACCACCCATCCCGAGGTCGACCTGCGCCTCACCGTGGACGCGAGTGCTCGCCTGCTGGATCGCCTCGACCGTGGGGTGCTCGACGTGGCGGTCGTGACCGGCCCGGTGACCGACCGGCCGGCGGTCGAGCTGGCCACCGAGGACCTGCGCCTCTACGGCTCCGAAGACGGCACGGGGCCGGCGGTGCTCTACCCCGAGGGCTCGCGCACACGGGCGATCATCGACCGTGGCCTCGCCCGTCTCGGGATCGAACCGATGGTGGCTGCCACGGCACCCAATCCGGCGGTGCTCCGCGAGCTCGCTCGGTTCGGGGTCGGATGGACGGTGCTGCCGACCGGGGTGGCCGAGGCCCCGGGGGTGGCATCCCCCGAGCCACGGGGACCGCTCGTCGCCCGCCGACCCGTGGTGGCGGTCCGGCGGGCAGCAGGTAGTGACCCCCTTGCCGACGCCTTCGTGGCAGCCCTGGCCGACGACCGGCCGATCCCCCCCCGCAAGCCGGGAACCGGACGACCGCCGGTACCCTCGGCCCCATGACCGACGACCGACCCCTCGAGACGGTGGACCCGGAGCTGGCCGGGCTCATCCGCCGGGACCTCGCCCGCCAGAACTCCTCGATCCACCTCATCGCCTCGGAGAACTTCGTCTCCCGGGCCGTGCTGTCCGCGACCGGCTCGGTGTTCACCAACAAGTACGCCGAGGGCTTCCCGGGCCGTCGGTACTACGAGGGGTGCGCAGTCGTCGACGAGATGGAGGAGTTGGCCAAGGCCCGGTGCCTGGCGCTGTTCGGCGGCGCCCACGCCAACGTGCAGCCGCACTCGGGCGCCCAGGCGAACATGGCCGTGTACTTCTCCCTCCTCGAGCCCGGCGACACCGTGCTCGGCATGGCGCTCGACCAGGGCGGGCACCTGACCCACGGCTCCCCGGTCAACTTCTCCGGCCGCCTCTACGACTTCGTCTCCTACGGCATCGACCCCGAGACCGAGCGCATCGACATGGACGAGGTCCGTCGGCTCGCCGTCGAGCACCGGCCGAAGATCGTCCTCGCCGGCTACTCCGCCTACCCCCGCCACCTCGACTACGAGGCGTTCCGGTCGATCGCGGACGAAGTGGGCGCCGTCTTCATGGTCGACGCCGCCCACTTCATCGGCCTCGTGGCGGGCCGGGCGATGCCCAGCCCGGTCGAGCACGCCGACGTCGTGTCCTTCACCACCCACAAGGCCCTGCGGGCCTCGCGGGGCGGGGCGATCGTGACCAACGACGAGGAGCTGGGCCGCCGCATCGAGAAGGGCCTGTTCCCCAACGTCCAGGGCGGGTCGCTGTACAACCAGATCGCCGGCAAGGCCGCCGGCTTCCACGAGGCCGCCCAGCCGGCCTTCCGCGACTACGCGGCGCGCATCGTGGCCAACGCGGCCGCCATGGCGGAGCGGTTCACCGAAGAGGGCGTGCGGCTGGTGACGGGCGGCACCGACAACCACCTCATGCTCCTCGACCTCCGCTCGGTCGATGCCGAGCTCACCGGCCGCGAGGCCGCCAAGCGCCTCGACCGCATCGGCATCACCCTGAACTTCAACTCGATCCCCAACGACCCCCGCCCACCGTTCCGCACGAGCGGGCTCCGGGTCGGGACCCCCGCGTCCACCACCCAGGGCCTCGGTGCCACCGAGCATGCCGAGGTGGCGTCGCTCATCGCCGCGGTGCTGCGGGCCGGTGACGACGACGGCGCCCTCGCCCCCCTCGAGGCGAGGGTGCGCGAGATCGCCACGGCCCACCCGCCCTATCCCGAGGACTTCCCGGGGTACGTGGGATGAGCCGTCCGGAGGAGAGCGGTGGTTCGGCTCTGCTGGCGACGACCTTCGAGCAGCACCACGGCATCGGCTACGAGCCGACCGGCGAGCCGGACGGCTCGTGGCGGGCCTGGTTCGAGATCGACGATCGGACTCGCCAGCCCTACGGCATCGTCCACGGCGGCATGTACGCCGCCCTCGCCGAGACCGTCGCCTCGGTCGGGACCGCCATGGCGGTCGCCGACGACGGCAACATCTGCATGGGCATGTCCAACAGCACCAACTTCCTCCGGCCGGCGACCGAGGGGACCGTGGAGGCACACGCGGTGCCCGTCCACCGGGGCCGTACCACCTGGGTCTGGGACATCGAGATGCGAAGCGGCGACCGACTGGTGGCCCGCTCGACGGTCACGACGGCGGTGCGCCCCCGCCCCTGACGCCGTCGGGTCACCGATCGGGTCGACGCGACCGGGGCCGCCCCCGGTAGGGGCGGCCCCGGTGCCCGGGCATCGGGTCGGGTCAGGCTCGGGCGTCGCGGAGGTCGACCACGGCGTCGTGAACTGACTTCACCTCGGCGAACTGTCGTCGGACGAGGCCGTCGACGTCGTCGGGGAGATCGGCCCGGAGCGCCTGCGTGTAGGTCTCCAGTGCCTCGTTCTCGGCCTTGGCGATGGTGGTGAGGACGGCGTGGTCGTCGTCGACCACCTCGTCCTTCAGCGTCATCCACGCCCGACGGAGGGCGCCCCCGGCGGTGCCGCCATCGCGGTCCTCGACCCCGTGACGGGCGCCGGCGTTCAGCAACTCGCTCGCCATGCGGCCCCGCTCGGCGGCCATCGACCGAAAGCGGCTGGCCAGCCCCTCGTCGTTGATCAACTCGGCGGCCCGCCCGAGGCCGCGCTGGGCATCGAGGTCGGTCGCGACGAGCTCCTCGAGGATGTCCTTGGTCGATCCGGGTCCCTGCTTCATGTGGGCCGTTCCCATCTCGGATCGAGTCGTCATGGTCGCAACACGTTCCTTTCCTGGTTGCGTATGACGTATCCCTACCCCGGCCGGGCGACTCGAAACGGTCAGTCGAATCGGATGACGGCAAGTGCCACGTCGTCGCGGGGCGAGTCGGGGACGCCGGCCATCAGCGCATCGGCGACTGATTCGATGTCGTCGCCATCGGTGGACGCCCAGCGGTCGACGATCGACCGGATGCCGTCGGCCAGGTCGGGGGCGCGCTGCTCGATGAGGCCATCGGTGTAGAGCAGCACGGTCGTGGCGGGTCCGAGGGTCCGGGTGAAGGTGGCCCAGTTGCCGTCGTCGAAGGCACCGAGCACCGGCCCGCGTTCGGCGAGCAGCACCTCCACCGTGCCGTCGGGAAACCGCACCAACGGCGGCACGTGGCCTGCGCTCGCCAACGACAGTCGCCGCCAGCGACCCTCCCAGCGCGCCACGACGGCCGTCACGAGATCGGCGCGGGGATCCTGGACGAGCAGTTCGTTGGCGATCCGCAGGATCGTCGAGGGGTCGCCGTGCTCGAACCCGAGGCCCCGTAGGTAGGCCCGCATCGTTGCCATCACCTGGGCGGCATCGAGCCCGTGACCGGC
>JBFLKR010000172.1:0-9155 GCA_040883295.1 Acidimicrobiia bacterium | reverse complement strand
GGGCGCAGGAGGTCGAGGAGGTCGTTGACCTCCCGGGGGGCGCCGGTCATCGAGAACATGAGCGAGGACGGCGACACGTCGACCGGTTCGGCCCCGAAGATCTGGGCGAGCTCCAGCACCTCGGTGCGCTTGCCGCTGCCCGCCGCCACCCGGATGAGCATGACCTCCTGCTCGACGGTGTTGGCCGGGTCGAGTTCGGTGATCTTCACGACGTTGATCAGCTTGTTCAGCTGCTTCTTGACCTGTTCGAGCTCCGGGGCCTCGACGACGATCGTCATCCTCGACAGGTGCGGTTCCGACGTGGGGCCGACCGCCAGTGAATGGATGTTGAACCCGCGTCGGGCGAGCAGGGAGCTCACCCGGGCCAGCACGCCTGCCTTGTCCTCGACCAACACCGACAATGTGTGTTGTTCCATCACAGGTCCTCCGGGCCGAGCAGGATGTGGTCGTTCGACCCGCCGGCGGGGACCATCGGGAACACGTGCTCCGACTCGTCGACCACGAACTCGACCACCACCGGCTTGTCGTCGATCGCCAACGACTTCTCGATGGCGGGGGCGACCTCGTCGGGGGTGGTGGCCCGCAGACCCACACACCCCATCGCCTCGGCGAGCTTCACGTAGTCGAGGCTGTCGATGCCGAGGACGCTGCCGGACAGCCGACCCTCGTAGAAGAGCCGCTGCCACTGGCGCACCATCCCGTGCGCCCCGTTGTTGATCACGGCGATCTTCACCGGGATGCCCTCCTGGGCGGCGGTGATGAGTTCCTGGAACGTCATCTGGAAGCAGCCGTCGCCATCGACGGCGTAGACGAGGGAGTCGGGCATGCCCGCCTTGGCCCCCACGGCCGCCGGCACCGCGAAGCCCATCGTGCCGAGCCCCCCGGAGTTGAGCCAGGTACGGGGCTCCTCGAACCCCCAGAACTGGGCGGCCCACATCTGGTGCTGGCCGACCCCGGCCACGAGGATCGCCTCACCGCCGGTGAGCCGGTGGAGCTCCTCGATGACGTACTGGGGCTTGATCGGGCCGTCGGGGTCCTGGTCGTAGGACAGGGGGTGCTCGCGCTGCCAACGGCGGAGCTGGTCGAACCACTCGGTCCGGTTCGGGGCGGGGCGATCGCCCCACTCGGCCACCAACCCGGCGAGGACGTTGCGGGCATCGCCGACGATCGGCACCTCGGCCTGACGCACCTTGCCGATCTCGGCCGGGTCGATGTCGGCGTGGATCACCTCGGCGTGGGGGGCGAAATGGTCGGGGTTCCCGGTGACCCGGTCGTCGAAGCGGACCCCGATGGCCACGAGCAGGTCGGCCCGCTGCATGGACGTGGTCGCCGTGTAGGTGCCGTGCATGCCCGGCATCCCGAGGGTGAGCGGGTGGGAGTCGGGCATCGCCCCGCGTCCCATCAGGGTCGTCACCACCGGCAGGTTGGCCGCCTCGGCGAGGGCCCGCAGTTCGGCGGACGCCTCGGCCTTGATGATGCCGCCGCCGATGTAGAGAACCGGCCGCTCGGCTGCCTCGATGCGGCGCACGGCCTCCGTGATCCGCCGCGGGTGGGGGTCGGTGGTCGGCTTGTAACCGGGCATCTCGAGCGCCACCGGGTCGACCCACTCGGTCTCGGCGTTGAGCACGTCCTTGGGCACGTCGATGAGCACCGGGCCGGGGCGGCCGGTGGCGGCGAGGTGGAAGGCCTCGTGCACGACGTTGGGGATGTCGGCGACGTCGGTCACCAGGTAGTTGTGCTTGGTCGCCGCCATCGTGATGCCGGTGGTGTAGGCCTCCTGGAAGGCGTCGTTGCCGATGGCGGTCGTGGGGACCTGGCCGGTGATCGCCACCAGCGGCACCGAGTCCATGAGGGCGTCGGCGAGCGGGGTGACGAGGTTGGTCGCCCCGGGTCCCGAGGTGGCGATGCAGACGCCGACCCGTCCGGTCGCCCAGGCGTAGCCCTGGGCCATGTGCCCGGCCCCCTGCTCGTGGCGGGCGAGCACGTGGCGGATCGGACTGTCGTGGAGGGGGTCGTAGGCCGGGAGGATCGCGCCGCCGGGCACCCCGAATACGACGTCGACCCCCTCGTGTTCGAGGGCTCTGATGAGGACGTGGGCTCCGGTCATCGGCATGTCGTGCTCCCGGTAGGAAAAAGGCCTCCCGGTGAGGGAGGCCATGGCGGAGCGCACACCCGGTTCGTGGGTGTGGCTCCTATCCGAGTACGAGGATGGGGTGGGTCATCCGTGGGGCAGTGTAAACGCTCCGCACCGGAGCCGCGTCGGCGTCGCCGACGGGCTGGCAAGATCGGCTTCGTGGAGTACTCCGACGAGGCCGTCGTCCTGCTCGCCCCGGCGATCCGAGCCGCCCGGGAGGCGCTCCGCCGCCTGGACGACGACGAGGTGCCCGCCCGCCTCCGGCGCGTGCGGTCCTCGTCCGCCCGACGGTTGCCGAAGCCGCTCGCCGTCGGGCTCCTCACGGCCCTCGACGAGGACGAATCGCTGCGGTCCCAGACCCTCGATCGGCTCGAGGACGATGCCCCGACCGCCGGGGTGGCCCGACTCTGGCTGCGGCGGCCCGACGGCTGGGAGCAGGAGTTCGCCGACGTCCTCGGTGAGGAGGCCGTGAGGTCGGCCGCCGACGTCGAGGCGGGGCTCCGGGCCGAGATCGAGCGTCTCACGGGCCAGCGGGAGGCCGACGCCGGCAAGCTCGCCGACCTGCGCCGGGCCGTGGGCGACCTCGAGGAACGGCTCGCCGCCGAGCGCCATCGACGGGGCGAGGCCGTGTCGCGGGCGGTCGCCGACGCCAGCGCCGAAGCGGCCGGGCTCCGTCGTCGGCTGACCGACGTGACCGAGGAGCGGGATGCCGTCGTCGGCGAACGAGACCGGCTCGCCGGCCGCCTCGACGAGGCCCGATCCGAGCTCCTCGAGCTCCGCCGCCAGCGGAGCGGGCCCGCCCCGGTGGTCGCCGACCCCGGCTGGGCGACCGACTCGCTCGGCCTCGCCCGACGGGCCGACGAAGTGGTGGCAGCCGCCCGGGCCCGCATCGATCGCTCCGCCGAGCCGACGCCAACCGCCGAGCCGGCCCCGGGCCCCGACCCCGGTCCGGCGCTGCCGCCGGGGGTGGCCCCCGACACCGCCGAGGCGATCGACGCCCTGCTCGGCTGGTCGGGCGTGGTGGCGGTCGACGGCTACAACCTCGCCGGGGCCCTGGGTGCCGATCTCGGCGACCCGCCGGCGGCCCGGGACGCCGTTCGCCGGGTGGCCGATCGGTTTCGGGCCCGGGCCGACGGGCGTCTCCTGTTGGTCTTCGACTCGGCCGACGGCGAGGGCACCCGCAACGGTGAGCTGTTCGTGTCGGATGCCGACGAGGAACTGCGTCGGCTCGCCGCCGCCCAGCCGGCGTCGACGGTGGTGGTCTCCGACGACCGCGAGGTCATCGAGGGCGTCACCCGCGTCGGTGGGGTCGCCGTCTGGTCGGCCGCCATGGCGGCGTGGGCCGCTCGGCGCTGATCGATCAGCCCGCTCGGCGCTCGATCGGCACGAGGCGCAACGGCGGGACCAGTCCGGCGTCGGCGAGGTTGTCGAGGGCGGTGGCCTCGGCCTCGTCGACCTCGAGGACGTCGTCGCCGGCCGCCAGGATGAACGTCACGACACAGTCCCCGCAGGCGTCGGTGTCGATGAGGGCGCAGTCGTCGCAGTCGATGGTCATGGCATGCTCCGTCGGTCGGTCACGCTGACCGTACGGCGAGGGTGTGACACGATTTCGAGTGCTTCAGCACCTCACTGCTTCAGAATGGGGTCGTGGAGGAGTTGACCGCCGGCGTGAAGGATGCGGCCCTCGGGGCCGGGGCCGATGCCGTGGGGATCACCACCGTCGAGCCGTTCGTCGGGGTGGCCGACGAGCTCGCCGCCCGAGTCGACTCGGGGCTGTCGGGGCCGTTGCGGTTCACCTACGCCGATCCCGAGACGGCGGCCGATCCCCGGGCGACGTTCGGGTGGGCGGAGCGCCTCGTCGCCCTCGGTCGGGCCTACGTCCCCCCGGCCGGGCGCCCGAGCCCCGGGCCGGGTCGGGGTCACGTCGCCAGATTCGCCACTGCCGACCACTACGAGCCGCTGCTGGCCGTGGCCGATGCCGTCGCCGGACACCTCCGGGACGCGGGGTGGCGGGCCGAGGCCATCGCCGACGACCCCCGCCTCGTCGACCGGGCGGTGGCGGTCCGGGCGGGGGTCGGGTGGTGGGGCAAGAACAGCCTCGTCATCGCCCCCGGAGTGGGACCCTGGATGCTTCTCGCCGCCGTTGCCACGGACGCCGAGCTCGCTCTGGACGAGCCGATGCAGCGGTCGTGTGGCACCTGCGCGGCCTGCCTTCCCGCCTGTCCGACCGGGGCGCTGGTCGCCCCCGGCGTCCTCGACGCCCGCCGCTGCCTCGCCACCTGGCTCCAGTCGCCCGGTGACCTCCCGCTCGAACTGCGGGAGGCGATCGGCGGCCGGATCTATGGCTGCGACGACTGCCTCGACGCCTGTCCTCCGGGGATCCGGCTCGCCGCCGAGCCATCGCCCGACCCCGGCCACGATCTCCTCGGCCTCCTCGCCCTCGGCGACGCCGAGCTCGTCGAGCGGTTCGCCCACTTCTACATCCCTCGCCGCCAGGGCCGGTACCTCCGTCGCAACCTCGTGGTGGCCCTCGCCAACACCGGGACCCCCGAGCACCTGCCGGTGCTGATCGAGCTCGCCCGCCACCGGTCGGCTCTCGTCCGGCGGCATGCGGTCTGGGGGGTCGCCCGGCTGGCCCGTCGGCACGGCCTCGAGGACCGGGGCGCCGACGCCCTCACCGGGTTGGCCGCCGACGAAACCGTTGGTGACGTCTCGGGAGCCATCGTCGACGCCCTCGCCACCCTGAACGGGTGACCGGGCGTACCCTGCCGTCCATGACCTGCCCGGACTGCGGCGCCTCGAACCCGTCCGACGCCGAGTGGTGCAACCTGTGCGCCCGACCCTTCGGATCGGTGGCGACCGAGTCCGTCCCGCCGGCACCGGCGGCCCCGGAGTCCGCGTTGGCCGGGTCGGCGTCGACCGTGGCCACACCACCACCCGATCCCGCCCGGGCCACCTGGACCTGCCCGACCTGTGGCACGGAGTCGCCGCTCGCCGCCGATGCCTGCGGCACGTGCGGCACCACGATCTTCGCCGCCCACGGCGCAGGGGAGGAGACCGAGGTCGACCGAGCCCGGGCGACCCGCCTCGCCTGGGTGCCCGGTGTCGCCCACCACGCCCTCGGCGACCTCGCCACCGGGGCGATGGTGGTGGCCGACGTCGGTGTGGCCCTGCTGTTCGGCCTCCTGCTCCTCGGCGGGGGTGCCGTGGCCGCCGGCGTCATCTGCCTCGCCCTGGCGTTGGGGACCTGGGGCCTCGCCTACGTGGACGTCGGGCGCCGCCTCGCCGGTCGGGCGGCGCTGCTGTCGGCGGGGAGGCTCCTCTGGGTGGCGCTCGCCGTGGTCGGGGTGGCGCTGGTGGCGGCGTCGGCGGTCACCGGTGGCTGAGCCGACCGTTCGCGCCATCTCCGACGTGCACGACGCCCCCGAGGCGCTCGGACGGGTGGCCGCGTCGGGGGGTCCGCTGCTGGTCCTCGGCGACTTCCTCAACTTCATCGACTATCGCACGGGTCGGGGCATGGTGGCCGACGTGCTGGGGCTCCCGTTCGCCCGCAGGGCGGCGGCGG
This sequence comes from Acidimicrobiia bacterium, assembly GCA_040883295.1. Taxonomy (GTDB): domain Bacteria; phylum Actinomycetota; class Acidimicrobiia; order Spongiisociales; family JAENVV01; genus JAHEFX01. Next base: position 3,456 of record JBFLKR010000172.1, on the reverse strand, counting down.
CGCGGGGGAGTGGCACCGATGCCCGCGGGCTCTGGATGGAGGCCATCGCCGGTTACGACGGCGACTTCGCCGCCGAGCTCCGGCGACACGCCGTCCGCCAGTACGAGGCGGCTGCCGCCGCCATCGCCGGTGCCGAGGTGTACGCGACCTTCGGCAACGTCGACCATCCCGGCCTGCTCCGTGAGATCGTCGGCGGCGTCGGTGTCCGGGTGCTGCACGGTGAGGCGGTGGAGATCGGCGAGCTCACCTACGGGTTCGTGGGCGGCGGCCGGCGCAGCCCGTTCGGCGACCACGACGAGCTCGGCTTCGTCGCCGCCCTCGACCGGCTCGGGCCGGTCGACGTGCTCTGCACCCACGTGCCGCCGGCCGTGCCGGCCCTGTACCGGGACGTGGTGACCGGCCTCGACGAGAAGCACGCCCCCGCCATCTCCGCCTACCTGGCCGCCCACCGCCCCCGGCTCCACCTCTTCGGCGACGTCCACCAGCCCCGGGCGACCCGCTGGCGGGTCGGGCCGACCACCTGCGTCAACGTCGGGTACTTTCGGGCGACGGGGCGACCAACCATCGTCATGACCGGTGGACGGGTATGCTAGCTATTGCAAGCGCCGGGCCACCGGCCGGAGCCACCGCACGACGAACCGAGGTCCCCCGATGACGAAGGGCATGTACGAATCGATCGAGGTCGATGCTCCCGCCGAGGCGATCTATGCGATCGCCGCCGACGTGGCGGCCTACCCCGACTGGGCCCAGGGCGTGAGTTCGGTCGAGGTCCTCGCCGAGGACGCCGAAGGGCGGGTCAGCGAGGCGGCCTTCACCATCTCGGGCTTCGTCAAGGAGATCTCCTACACCCTCCGCTACACCCACGAGCCGCCCCACCGCATCGCGTGGGAGGCGGTGCCGGGTGGCGACGTGAAGCAGATGACGGGCAGCTACGAGTTCAAGCCCTCCAACGGCGACAAGACCACGGTGACCTACGCTCTTCGGGTGGAACCGAATTTCCGGGTGCCGGGGTTCGCCATGCGCCAGGGCGAGAAGCAGATCATCACCTCGGCCCTCCGCGGGCTCAAGCGCCGGGCCGAGGAGGGACGATGAACCAGCCCGTTCGACCCGACCGCGTGACCGGGCCGGCCGACCGGGGCCGCCAACTCGTCATGCCCTTCGTCCGGGAGGCCGTGTTGCTCCTCCCGAACATGGTGAAGCTCATCACCCGGCTGATCCGCGACGAGCGGGTCCCGACCACCACCAAGCTGTTCGCAGGCGGCATGGTCGTCTACCTGATCTCCCCGATCGACCTGCTGCCCGAGGCGCTGTTGGGCCCACTCGGGGCGGTCGACGACCTCATCCTCGCCGCCTACACCCTCGACCGACTCCTGAAGGTCGCCGGCCCCTCCGTCGTGGCCGAGCACTGGGACGGCAGCCGAGAGGTGGGAGAGCTCGTCGCCACGATCCTCGACGTGACATCCCACCTGGTCCCCAAGCCGATCCGCCAGTTGCTCCAACGCCTCGGCGGGTGAGGGTCTCGGTCGCCCTCCCGCAACGGCTGGGCGACGACCTCGTCGAGCGGGCGCGGACCGTCGAGGCGCTCGGCTTCGACGGCGTCTGGTGCTTCGACCACCTCATCCCCCTCGGCGATCCCCGAGGACCCGCCACGGAGGCGACGGCCGCCCTCGGCGCCGTCGCTTCGGCCACCGAACGGGTGACCGTCGGCCCCCTCGTCATGCGGGCCGGTCTGCGGCCGGTCGCGGTCACGGCCGCCATCGCCCGCACCCTCGCCGCCGTCGCCCCCGGGCGGGCCGTCGTCGGCCTCGGGGCGGGGGACCGGCTCACCCGGCCCGAGACCGAGCGGTTCGGCCTCGACTTCCCCGGTCTGGCAGGGCGCGTGGAGCGGCTTGCCGAGGCCGTGGCGGCGGTCCGGGCCACCGGGGTGCCCGTCTGGGTCGGCGGCCGGCACCCGGCCGTCGTGGAGATCGCCTCCGGGGCGGACGGATGGAACCTGTGGGAGGTCCCTCCGGGCGAGGTGGCGACCCTCGCCGCGGGCTGGACGGGCGGCACCCTCTCGTGGGGCGGGCGGGTGGCGCCCCTCGGTGGACGGCCCGATCTGGCCCTCGACGGGCCCGAGACCACCCGCCTCGCCCTGGCGGAGCTCGCCGCGGCCGGCGTGGTCGAGGTGACCCTCACCCCGGTCCCCGCCGACGAGCCGGAGCGCCTCGAGGACCTGGCCGAGCTCGTGATCGGTGGGCCACCCCGAGTGGGCTGACTACCGTGCGCTCCCATGGAGTTCCGCCGCATCAACGACCTGCCCCCGTACGTGTTCGCCGAGGTCAACGCCCTCAAGCTGGCGGCTCGGCGGGCGGGCGAGGACGTCGTCGACCTCGGCTTCGGCAACCCCGACATCGCCTCGCCGCCGTTCGTCGTCGACAAGCTGGCCGAGGCGGCGGCCAACCCCCGCAACCACCGCTACTCCCAGTCGCGGGGTCTCCCGAACCTGCGGCGAGCCGTGGCCGACCGGTACCGCCGCCGCTTCGGTGTCGAGCTCGACCCCGAGACCGAGGTCATCAACACCATTGGTGCCAAGGAAGGGCTCAGCCACCTCCTGTGGACGCTCGTCCAGCCCGGCGACGTCGCCCTGGTCCCCGAGCCGTCGTACCCCATCCACATCTACGCCCCGGTGCTGGCCGGGGCCGAGATCCGTCGCATCCCGGTGCTCGACGGCCCCGACGCCTGGTTCGACCACGTCGAGCAGGCGTTCTCCGACTCGTGGCCGGTGCCCCGCGTCATCCTCTGCTCGTTCCCCCACAACCCGACGACGACCACCGTCGATCTCGAGTTCTTCGAGCGCATGGTGGCCTTCGCCCGCGAGCACGACACGTTGATCGTCCATGACTTCGCCTACGCCGACGTCGGCTTCGACGGCTACAGAGCGCCCTCCATCCTCGAGGTGCCCGGGGCCAAGGACGTCGCCGTCGAGCTGTACACGCTCACGAAGGGCCACTCGATGGCCGGCTGGCGGGTCGGCTTCACCGTCGGCAATGCCCAAGCGGTGGGGGCGCTCGCCAAGCTGAAGTCCTACCTCGACTACGGCACGTTCCAGCCGATCCAGATCGCGTCGATCATCGCGTTGAACGAGGGCGACGACTACGTGGCGGAGGTCAACGACATCTACCTGCGGCGTCGGGACACGCTCATCGATGGGCTGAACCGGGCCGGTTGGGAGATCGAGAAACCCGACGCCACCATGTTCGTCTGGGCCCGGCTGCCCGAGGGATACCGGGACCTCGGCTCGCTCGACTTCGCCAAGCGGCTCCTCGCCGACGCCAAGGTCGCCGTGTCGCCGGGGATCGGCTTCGGCGGATCCGGTGAGGGCCACGTCCGCTTCGCCCTCGTCGAGAACGAGGAGCGGATCCGCCAGGCCGTCCGGGGCATCCGCCGCTTCCTGGAAGGTTGACGATGGCGTTC
>JBFLKR010000171.1:0-13586 GCA_040883295.1 Acidimicrobiia bacterium | reverse complement strand
CGACCCCATCGCCGCCGAGCTCCTTCACGCCGTCGTCCATCATGACGAAGCAGAAGGGGCAGCCCACCGCCACCGTGTCGGCGCCGGTGGCGAGCGCCTCCTCGGAGCGCTCGATGTTGACCTTCTTGCCGGTCGACTCCTCCATGAAGAACCGGGCGCCGCCGGCGCCACAGCAGAAGGATCCGGGTCCGCTGCGCTCCATCTCGATGAGGCGGCCGCTCGTGGCCACCACCTCGCGGGGATCGACGTAGACGTCGTGGCCCCGGCCGAGGTAGCAGGGGTCGTGGTAGGTGACCGTGCGCCCGCCGAGGTCGACGTCGAGGTGGCCCCGGCGGACCAACTCGGCCAGCAGCTGGCTGTGGTGGATGACCTCGTAGTCCCCTCCGAACTGCTGGTAGTCCTTGCCGAGGGTGGTCAGGCAGTGGGGGCACTGGGTGATGATCTTCGTGACGCCGTGCCCGTCGAGGGTCGCGATGTTCTCGAAGGCGGCCATCTGGAAGAGGTACTCGTTGCCAGACCGCCGGGCGGGGTCGCCGGTGCAGCCCTCCTTGGGGCCGAGGATGGCGTAGTCGACGCCGGCGGCGTCGAGCAGGGTGGCGACCGACTTGGTGACCGCCACGTTGCGGTCGTCGAACGATCCCGCGCAGCCGACCCAGTAGAGGTACTCGGCGGTCGCCTTGTCCTCGCCGAGGATGGGGACGTCGATCGGGAGGTCCTTGGCCCAGTCGGCGCGGGCGGACTGGGCCATGCCCCACGGGTTGCCCTGGTTCTCGAGCGCCATGTACGCCTTGCCGAGCTCGGTGGGGAAGTCCGATTCCATGAGCGTCTTGTACCGGCGCATGTCGAGGATCTTGTCGACGATCTCGATGTCGACCGGGCAGATCTCGTCGCAGGCCCGGCAGGTCGTGCAGGCGAAGATCTCGTCGTTGGTGATCCGCTCGAAGAGCGAGTCGGTGGTGATGTCGATGCCGGTGGCGAGCGAGACGGGGGTGCTGACCGGCGTGTCAGCCGTTGCCGAGGACACCTCGCCCACCTTCATGACGATCTCGCGGGGATCGAGCGCCTTCCCGGTGGCGTTGGCCGGGCAGACCGAGGTGCAGCGACCACACACCGTGCACGCGTCGGTGTCGAAGAGCTGCTTCCAGGTGAGCTCGGAGACGACCGAGGCGCCGAACGTCTCCTGGTCGGTCTCCATGAGGTTCGGCAGTGGCTTCATCGCCGCCTTGGGGCGGTCGTTCGGCGAGAGGAACATGTTCGCCGGGCTCGTCACCATGTGGCGGAGCTTGGTGGTGGGCAGCACGACGAGGAAGGCCACGAACGCCGCCGCATGGGCAACCCAGAAGACCCGGTGCCAGGCCCCGGCCGAGGCTTCGGCGAAGAGGAACGACATCGGATAGCCGACGAAGCTCCACCGCTCGAAGTCGGGGGTGCCCATCCACGCGATGCGGGCCGCCTCGGTGAGCAGCCCCGTCACCCCGATGGTGGCGAGGGTGACGAGGATCCAGCCGTCCTCCGCCTTGGTCTTGGATCGCAGCCGCCAGGGGCGCTGCACGTACCGACGGACGGCCGCCCAGACGAGTCCGCCGAGGAAGGCGACCGACGCCAGGTCGAGCACGAAGGAGTAGCCCTGGTAGAAGCCCCCCTCGAGGAACTTGAGGTCCTGGGGCAGGAGGTGGTCGATCTCGAGGGTGACCGTGCCGAGGAACAGCACGATGAAGCCGTAGTAGACGAGGGCGTGCATGAGGCCGGCGGCCCGGTCCTCCAGCAGCGTCTGCATTCGCATGCCCCGAGCGAGCTCGGCAACCCGCTCCCGCCACATGCCGGTGCGACGCTCGGCGCCACCCCGCTGCCACGCCCGGGCACGGAGGGCGAACAGCCAGAACATGATGCCGAGGAAGGCGGCCACGGCGACGTAGAAGACGGCCTCGAGGACGAAGGGGATGTTCCCGAAGACCTCGCGGCCCACCTCGGGCACGTATTTGGTCCAGGGCGCCGAACCGACCGCCCACAGGCCGAGCGTGCCGATGACCGAGACGACCGCCAGCCCACCGAGGATGGTGGACGCCGAGGGCCGTGATCGAGTCGGCTGTTCGGGGTCGGGTCGGGTCTCCGTCACCGCCATGGGCGGGAGTGTAGAAGGATCACCCGCCCCTTGAGCGCGCGCTCAAAATGAGGAGTGCTGGAGCCCGACGCCGTCAGGCGCCCGGCTCGTTGAGCCCCAGCTCCGCCCGCAGCTCCTCGAGCTTGGCGTCGGCACCGGCGATCGAGATCGCCTCCCGCAGCTCGGCCTCGGCACCCTCGGGGGTCGACTCCGCGAGCTCGGCGTGGGCCTTGGCGTCGGCCATCCGGCGGCTGATCTTCTCCTCGACCGAGGCGAGGGAGGGGGCCTCCATGTCCAGGGCGGCGGTCATCGTGGACATCGCCTGGTTCACCGACTCCTGCATCTTCGCCTGCTCGAGCTGGCCGAGCAGCTCCATCCGCTTGGCGGCGAGTTCCTGGACGCGGGACGCGTTCATCTGCACGGCCTTCTTGGCTTCGTCGGCCTGGGCCGCGGCGATCTCGTACTGCTCGCGGAGACTGTTGAGGTTGTTCTCGGCGGCCTGCATCTTCAGCGCCTGGGCCTGGGCGGCCCGGGTCCACTTCTCGTAGGCGGCGGTGTCCCCGCTGGCCTTCGACTCCTCGGCCCTCATGAGCGCCTGCTTGGCGATCTCGCGTGACTCGCCCGCCGTGTCGGCGGCCTTCTCGAGCTTCTGCTCGAGTTGGGTCCGGTGGGCGATGACCTTGGCGGCCTGATTGCGCAGCGCCTGGTCCTGCTTCTTGGCCTCGCTGATGGCGGCCTCGATCTCGATCCTCGGGTCCATGACCGATTCGGCGGTTCCCTTGAACAGCTGCTTGATGTAGGCCCAGATGCGCTGGAACACCTCGTCGTCCTCTCGGTGGATGCCGGGGGGATGCTAGAGCCGTCCGGATCGACGGGGGACGGTGACGCCTACAACCGTCGGCTGGCCCGACCGCCACCCACCCGACCGGGTGAGCCGATCCGACCGGTCGGCCGCGGGCGGCGGCCGGGGCGGGCGCCGCCCCACGAGTGCCGGCGCATCATCTGGCCGGCCATCATCACGCCGAAGACGCCCATCGGGTCCACCCCGCCGCCCCCGTACGAGCGGGGCGCCATCCCGGCCGGGACGGAGCGGCCGCCCACCTGGATCGTGCGCTCGGCCGGATCCTCGCCCCGCCGGAGCCGCTCGGCACAGTCCCGGCAGACGCTGACGGTCTTCTCCCCCGCCGGGGTCTCGATCGTCGCCTCCTCGACGCCGGCCTTGGTGGAGTGGAAGAAGCACTCGATCGGACGCGTCGTCGGCTTGGTCGGGGGCTCGCGCCCGTCGATGATCGCCTCGACGGCCTCCAGTCGCCATTCGGCTTCCGTGAGCCGATTGGAGATGTCGACGAGCTCCCGCTCATGGGTGGCATCGACGATGAGCTCCTCGGTCTCGGCGAAGATCCGGTTGGCCTCCCGGTAGTGCTCGTTGGCGGCGGGGTCGTCGGCGGCCTGGACGATCTCGGTGAGGGCGAGGATGTCATCGGCGACGTCGTCGGCCTGGGCCGACAGCTGTTCGCGGGCCTCGTCGAGTCGCTTCGACGCCGCCGTGGCGGATCGGCGGTTGGACGACAACACCATCCAGGCCACCCCGCCACCGATCACCAGCAGGACGACGGTGCCCCACGGGAACCCGCCACCACCCCCGGCCGCAGGCGCCGGCGCACCCGACAGGGCGCGGTCGACGGCTTCGATCCCCTCGGCGTCGGGCAGCGCGAAGGCGCTGCTGGCCCGCTGGACGGCGTCTTGGCCGTAGTCGATGGAGTAGATGCCGAGGAACTCGTCGGTGCGGGCGATGAAGGTGCCGGAGGCGAAGCGGGCGGCCACCTCCTCGGCGATGAACGCCGGGTCGGTGCCGCGATCGTCGGCGAGGACGATGAGGTAGAGCACGTGGTCGGCGCCGTCTAGGGGGGCGGCTACCGCCGGCTCGTCGATGCGCATCCCGTCCTCCACCCAGTACCCGTCGGAGCGGAGGTCGGCGGCCACGGCGTCGACGTCGAGATCGCCCACCTGGGCGACGGCCGGGGCGGCGACGAGTCCGGCGAGGAGCACGGCGGCGAAGAACAGGCGACGGGCCATCGGACCGAGGATACGACGGCTCAGGTGCAGAGTCCGTCGGCATCGACCCCGCGTCCACAGAGGGTCGTCCGCTCGACCGTTCGCAGCGAGAACCCGCCGGCGACCGGTTCTCCGAAGACATGCAGCCTGAAGCCCGCCACGGCATCGTCGCCGAGGCCGATCACGTCGTGGGTCACCTCGCCCAGGTCACCCACGGACTCATCGACCACCTTCACGATGTCCGATGCCGGCTCGTCGGACGCCCATGCCTCGGCGACCAACCGACCCAACTCGGACATGGTCGGGGCGGTCGGCCGCTCACCGAGCTCGTCGATGGTCGCCGCGGTGGCGTCGTCGGTGACACCCTCGAAGGCGACGAAGCCCAGACTCACCCACCCCGTCGTGTCGGCCGCCTCCACCTCGATCCAGAAGGAGCGAGTGAGCTGGCGGGTGGCGCCCAGGGCGACGATCCCGATCTCGGTCGGTTCGAGGCCGGCCAGGATCTCCTGGTCCGTCCCGGGGGCCGCCCGCAGGTTGAGGACGTCGTCGTGGGCGACGCCGACGACCATGAGCTCGTCCCCGGCGCGGGGGCCGAAGTCGATAGGTTCGCCGGGCAGGGTCGAAGTGGTGGGGGACTCGGTGGTCGTGGTCTCTGGAGCGACCGTGGTGGTGGTATCGACACTGCCCGACGTGGTGGTCGGGTCGTCCGGGGATGCCGTGCCCCCACAGGCGGCCACCAGGAGCCCGAGGGCGACGACCAAGGCCAGTGAGCGGCGCATGCGCACCTCCCTTTCTCCCCCCATGCTACGACCCCGGCGCCCTCGGAGCACCCCCGGTCAGGCCTCCAGACCGAGTTCGCGAGCGATCCTGGCGACGTGGCCCGTGGCCCGCACGTTGCGGAAGGCGTGGGCGATGGCGCCGTCCTCCACCACGAACGTGCTGCGGATCAAGCCCTCGTAGACCTTGCCGTAGTTCGTCTTCTCGCCCCAGGCCCCCACGGCCTCGGCGAACTCGTGGTCGGGGTCGGACAGGAGCCGGAACGTGAGCCGCTCCTGCTCGACGAACCGGGCGTTGGTCGTCGGGTCGTCGGGGCTGACCCCCACGACCTCGTACCCGGCCTCGAGGAAGGGCGTGTGGCGATCGCGGAAGTCGCACGCCTCGGTCGTGCACCCGGGTGTCATCGCCTTGGGGTAGAAGAACACGATCGCGGTGTCGAGGTCGCGGAGCGCCAGCTCCTTGCCGGTGTGGTCGGTGAGGGTCAGGTCGGGGAGTCGGTCGCCTACGTCGAGCATGGTCCGAACGGTACCGAGCCGATCAGCCGTCGGCCATCGGGGACGCCTCCGCTCCCTCGCCGGCGCCGGCGGCGGCCCCGAGCTCCTCGGAGCGGGTGCGGGCGGCATGGACGGCAGACCGCACGATCCGCCGGAAGCCGTCCTGTTCGAAGGACCGCAGCGCCGCTTCGGTGGTGCCGCCCGGCGACGTCACCCGGCGACGGAGCTCCTCGGGCTTCGCCGTGTCGGCCGCCAGCAGGGACCCGGCGCCGACCACCGTCTGGCGCGCCAGTGCGGCAGCGGCCCCGGGGTCGAGTCCTTCGGCCCTGGCCGCCTCCTCCAATGCCTCGGTGAGGAGGAACACGTAGGCGGGGCCGCTCCCGGATACGGCGGTGACGGCGTCGAGATCGGCTTCGTCCACTGGCACCGTCTCGCCGAGTGCCGACAGCACGGCGGCCGCCGCGGCGACGTCGTCCTCCGAGGCGGCCGACCCGGCGGCGTACCCGGTGATGCCGGCGCCCACGAGGGCGGGGGTGTTGGGCATGGCCCGCACGACGGGCACCCCGGGAAGGTGCGCCTCGATCGTGGCGATGCGCACCCCGGCGGCGATGGAGACGATGACGTGGCCGGGGCCCAGCACCGGGGCCAGCTCGGCGAGGACGTCGGCGACCACGTCGGGCTTCACGGCGACGACCACGACCCGGGCCGACTCGGCGGCGATGGTGGGATCGGTCCAGGCGAGATGGCCCTCGGCCCCCAGCTCGCCAACCCGCTCGACGCGGGCGTCGGCGAGCCGGAGGTCGAGTTTCTGCCACCCGGCGGCCTCCAGGCCGCGGACGAGGGCGGTGCCCATGGCGCCCACCCCGATGACGGCGACGGTGTCCATGCCCCGAGGGTATCGGTCAGCGGCGGGCGAGCACGTCCCGCAGCATGCCCTGCAGGGTGTGGACCGCCCGGTCGTTGTAGCCCTCGGGGATGACCAGGTCGGCGTGGCGCCGGGACGGCTCGACGAACTCGAGGTACATCGGCCGCACCGTGGCCTCCCACTGGTCGAGCACCGACTCGATGCTGCGACCCCGCTCGGCGACGTCCCGGCGGGCCCGGCGGGCGAGCCGGATGTCGGCATCGGTGTCGACGAAGATCCGCAGGTCCATGAGCTCGCGGAGGGTCGGTTCGGTCAGCACGAGGATCCCCTCGACGAGCACGACGTCGGCGGCGACCACCGGCACCGTCTCGTCGGTCCGCAGGTGGGTGGCGAAGTCGTAGACCGGCAGATCCACCCGCTCGCCGGCGACGAGGGCCTGGAGGTGGGTCACCATGAGCTCGGTCTCGAGCGAGTCGGGGTGGTCGTAGTTGACCCGGGTCCGCTCCTCGAAGGTGAGGTCGGGCCGATGGCGGTAGTAGGCGTCGTGCTGGATGAGCGTCACCGGCGCCGGGGCGACGACGTCGATGATCGCCTCGGTGATGGTGGTCTTCCCCGAGCCCGATCCGCCGGCGACGCCGATGACGAGCGGACGCCGGGTGGGCCAGAACGACTCGGACATGTCGGACGAGCCTACGGCTCGTCCGGGTACTCGGTACTCGGTACCGACCGTCAGGGCCGCTCGCCGAGCTCGGGGCGGTCGTCGCGGTCCCGCTTCAGCTCCCAGAAGCCGGGGTGGCGGGCGAGCGTCGTGACGGCGTCGAAGAGCTCGAGGGCTTCTTCCCCGGTCGGTCGGGGCGAGAGGACGGGCCCGAAGAACCCGCACTCGTCGTCGAAGACCATGAGCGGCACGCCCACGTCGTAGCCGGCGATCTCGATGGCCCGGTCCATGGATGCCTTGATCGGCACGTCCCATGCCGGGTCGTCGGCGGCGGCGACGAGCGTGACCGGAGTCCCAGTGGACGCCAGGACCTCGGTGAGGTCGGGATCCCGATCCCGATCATGGTGGAAGCGGCGTCCCAACTCGAGGTACAGGTCGTCGACGGCCTGGTCGCCGTGGCCCTCGCGGACGGCTTCCAGCATCCGGAGCATCCGATGGGTCGTCTCGTACCGAGCCCGGTACTCGTCGTTGCCATGGCCGCCCTCCATGCCGTAGTTCTTCTCGAGGAGCGAGAACGGGCGCCAGGCAAGCTCCACGTCGCGCCGGGGCGCCACCTCCCGCAGCCAGCGGCTGGTGATCCAGCACCATGGGCAGATGGGGTCGAAGTAGAAGTCGATGTGTGTCGTGGCCATGCGGTGGGATGCGTAGCGGTCGGGTGGGTCGGATGCGCGCAACGCCCGTCGCCTCCGGGGCATTCCCACCCCACCCGCACCCCGCCCGCTCGGGCGTACGATGGGCCGATCGGCACCCCCGGGAGAGGCGATGAAGCTCCGACTCCACTGGACCCCCAACCCGCCACGGGAGCCCTTCGAGTGGACGCCGGCCACCGTGGCCCAGGCCCGGCTCGCCCTCCACGTGATCAACGAGTTGGAGTCCTTCATCGACAGCGAGCCGATCGCCGGCAAGGTCACCGCGTCGTGGGGCGGGGTGGAGGCAACCACCGACCACGGGTGGGTCGACGTCGAGGAGGCGGTGCCCGATTGGCACGAGCCGGATCTCGGTCGGCGGCTCGTGCTGGACTCGGAGAAGGCCGGCGAGATCGCCCGGGACGTCGCCGGGGCCTACGCCAACTACCTCGACGAGCAGGGCGTGATCTCGGGGGGTCGCTCAGGGCTGGTCACCCGGTTCGTCGAAGCCCACACACCCCGCTGAGGACACCTTCCGGATCTCGTTCTTGTCGGGCTGAGCCATGTCCCACATGGCTGGGGCCGACAGGAATGGGGACTGGGCCTTTCTGTCGGGCTGAGCCATGTCCCACACGGCTGGGGCCGACAGGAATGGGGGTGGGCTGGCCCCGGCCTCAGCGGTGGGCGGCGGCGAACTCGGTCATGAACCCGGCCAGCTCCTCCACGCCGGCCACCGGCATGGCGGCATAGACCGACGCCCGGATGCCGCCCACCGACCGGTGCCCCTTGAGGTTGGCGAGGCCCCGCTCGGCGGCCTCGACCACGAACCTGGCCTCCTCGTCGGGCGACGGGAGCCGGAAGACGACGTTCATGTGGCTGCGATGCGCCGGTTCCACCGGGCACCGGTAGTAGCCGTCCGACCGGTCGACCACGTCATAGAGCAGGCCCGCCTTGTGGGCGGCGTCCGCCTCCAAGGCCGGCACGCCACCGCGCTCCTCGAGCCACCGCAACACCTTCCCCGTGATCCAGACGGCGAAGACCGGAGGGGTGTTGTAGAGCGAGTGCTTCTCGGCGTGGGTGGCCCACGACAGGTAGGACGCCAGGTCGGGCACCCGGTCGAGCACCGACCGGCGGACGAACACGATCGTCAGACCCGCCGGGCCGAGGTTCTTCTGCACCCCGCCGTAGACGACGTCGACGAGGTCCCAGGGGATCGGCCGCGCCAGGTACTCCGAGGACATGTCGACCACCAACGGGACACCCACGTCCGGCCACGTCGCCCATCGGAGACCCTCGATGGTCTCGTTGGAGCAGAGGTGGAGATAGCGGTCGTCGTCGCCGACGTGCAGTTCGTCGCCAGCCGGGGTGGCGGTGTACCCACCCTCGCCCCCATCCCAGGCCACGCTCACACTCCCGAGGTGACGGGCATCGGCGAGAGCCTTCTGCGACCACGAACCGGTGATGGCGTAGCGGGCGTGGTCCCCGGGGCCGAGCAGGTTCATCGGCACCATGGCGAACTGGAGGGTGGCCCCGCCCTGGAGGAAGAGCACGTCGAATTCGTCGGGGGCGCCGGCGAGGCGCCGGGCGGTGGCGAGGGCGTCGACGTGGACCCCGTCGTACTCCGGCGAGCGGTGGCTCATCTCGATGAGGGCGGCACCGGCGCCGTGGTGGTCGACGAACTCGTCGCGGGCCTGCTCGAGCACCTCGAGAGGGAGGGTGCAGGGACCCGCCGAGAAGTTGTGGATGCGCATGGGGCGAGGCTACGCCCCCGGTGCTCCGCCCCCGAACACGGGCGCGGGACACGGAACCCGAACGTTGGTTGGGTCCGGTCGTACCATCGCCCCATGCGCCCACTGACGTCGTTCGCCACCGTGACCCAGGCCGAGGTGGTGCGGGCGCGCCTCGTGGACGAGGGCATCCCAGCCGAGGTCGGTGACTGGAGCGCCATGCGCGAGATCGCCGACTACCGGATCCTCGTGCCCGACGAGTTCCTGGCGGAGGCGGCCGCCATCCTCGGCATCGACCCGCCGGTCGACCCGGCACCATTCCCGCCGTGGGTGAACCGACTCATGGTCGGCGTGGCCGTGGCCATGGCCCTCTTCGTGGCCTGGGCCCTGCTGGTGGCCTGATCCGGTCCGGCGCCCCGGTCCGGGTTCCGGGTCGACGGCACCGACCGCTCCAGCCGCCTCGCTAGGTTCCCCGCCGTGCCGGTCATCGACTCCCGCATCGACCCCGCCTCGCCGGACTTCGCCGCCACCCGGGAGGCCAATCTCGAGCTGCTGGCCCGCTACGAGGAGCTGATGGCCGAGAGCCGGGCCGGGGGCGGCGAGAAGTACGTCAAACGCCACCACGACCGCGGCAAGCTCATGATCCGGGAGCGGATCGAGCTCCTCTTGGACCGCGACAGTCCCTTCCTCGAGCTCAGCCCGCTGGCCGCCTGGGGCACCGACTATCCGCTGTCGGCGTCAGTCGTCACCGGAATCGGCTATGTCCACGGCACCGAGGTGGCCATCTCCGGCCACGACCCGACCATCCGTGGCGGCTCGTCGAACCCGATCTCGTTGGCCAAGTCGCTGCGCATCCAGGACATCGTCCTCGCCAACCGGCTGCCCCTCGTGAACTTCGTCGAGTCGGGTGGCGCCGACCTGCCCACCCAGGCCGACGTCTGGCTCCCGGGCGGCAAGTGGTTCCGAAACCTCACGAACATGTCCCAGGCCGGGATCCCGACGGTGGCGCTCGTGTTCGGCAACTCGACCGCCGGTGGCGCCTACGTCCCCGGCATGTGCGACTACGCCGTGATGGTGAAGGACCGCTCGAAGGTCTTCCTCGGCGGACGGCCGCTCGTGAAGATGGCGACCGGCGAGGACGCCGACGAAGAGGACCTCGGCGGGGCCGACATGCACACCCGGGTGTCGGGCGTGGGCGACTACTTCGCCCTCGACGAACCCGACGCCATTCGCATCGGCCGCGAGATCATCGGCCACCTGAACTGGCGCAAGCTCGGCTACGGGCCAACCCGGCCCTCCACGCCACCCCGCTACGACCCCGAGGAGTTGCTGGGCGTCGTCCAGGTCGACCCGAAGAAGCCCTACGACATGCGCGAGGTGCTCGCCAGGGTCGTCGACGACTCGGTGATCGACGAGTACAAGGCGCGCTATGGCACCTCGCTCCTGACCTGCTGGGCCCACATCCATGGGTACCCCGTCGGCATCATCGCCAACCAGCAGGGGGTGCTGTTCTCGGAGGAGGCGCAGAAGGCGACCGAGTTCATCCAACTCTGCAACCAGTACGACCAGCCGATCATCTTCATCCACAACACGACCGGCTACATGGTCGGCACCGAGTACGAGCAGCGGGGGATCATCAAGGACGGGGCCAAGATGATCAACGCCGTCGCCAACTCGACGGTGCCCCATCTCGTGCTCATGGCCGGGTCCTCGTACGGGGCCGGCAACTACGGCATGGCCGGGTTCGCCTATCGCCCCCGCTTCGTCGTCGGCTGGCCCACCTACAAGGGCGCCGTGATGGGCGCCGAGCAGTTGTCCGGGGTGCTCTCCATCGTGGCCCGCGAGAACGCCGAGAGCCTCGGGCGACCGTTCGACGAGGAGGCCGACGCCCAACGCAAGGCGTTGATCCACGCCCAGATCAGCCATGAGGAACAGGCCCTCTACAACACCGGCCGGGTGCGCGACGACGGGCTCATCGACCCCCGCGACACCCGCACCGTGCTCGGCATCCTCTTGTCGTCGGTGCACAACGGACCGGTCGAGGGCACCAATCGCTGGGGCGTCTTCCGGATGTGATGGAGGGATCGTGATCAGGACCTTGCTCATCGCCAACCGGGGGGAGATCGCCCGCCGCATCATGCGCACCTGCCGCGAGGTGGGGATCGCCACCGTGGCGGTGTTCTCCGACGCCGACGCCGACGCCCCGTTCGTGGCCGAAGCCGACCGGGCGGTGCGGATCGGCCCCGCCCCGGCGAGCGAGTCCTACCTGCGGATCGATGCCATCGTCGACGCCGCCCGTCGCACCGGCGCCGATGCCGTGCACCCGGGCTACGGGTTCCTCGCCGAGAATGCCGCCTTCGCCCGGGCGGTGATGGACGCGGGCCTCACGTGGGTCGGGCCCCACCCCGACTCGATCGAGGCGATGGGGTCGAAGCTCGGGGCCAAGCGACTCATGACGGAGGCCGGGGTGCCGACGCTGCCGTCGGTGGAGGTGCATCCCGAGGAACCCGAGGGCCTCATCGCCGCGGCGGCCGACATCGGCTACCCGGTGCTCGTCAAGGCGTCGGCCGGCGGCGGCGGCAAGGGCATGCGGATCGTCGCCGACCCCGACGAACTGGTCGCGGCCGCCCAGGGAGCCGCCCGGGAGGCCCAGGCCGCCTTCGGGGACCCGACCCTCTTCGTCGAGAAGTACCTCCCCGCCCCCCGCCACGTCGAGGTCCAGATCTTCGGCGACACCACCGGGAGGGTCATCTCACTGTTCGAGCGCGAGTGCTCGATCCAGCGCCGGCACCAGAAGATCGTGGAGGAGAGCCCGTCACCGGCCGTGGACGACGCGTTGCGGGCCGCCTTCGGGGAGGCGGCCGTGGCCGCCGGGCGGGCCGTCGACTACGTCGGGGCGGGCACGGTCGAGTTCCTGCTGGACGCCGACGGGTCCTTCTACTTCCTCGAGGTCAACACCCGCCTCCAGGTCGAGCACCCGGTCACCGAGGAGGTGACCGGCCTCGACCTCGTCCGCCTCCAGCTGCTCGTCGCCGAGGGCCACCCACTGCCCGACGAGGCGCTCGGAGCCGAGATGGTGGGCCACTCGATCGAGGTGCGGCTCTATGCCGAGGACGCCACCGCCGGCTTCCTCCCTGTCACCGGCACCGTGCACGGCTTCGCGATCCCCGACACCGTCCGGACCGACTCCGCCGTCGAGGACGGCTCGGACGTGACCGTCCACTACGACCCCATGATCGCCAAGGTCATCTCGTGGGCGCCGACCCGCACCGAGGCGGCCCGGACGCTCGCCACCGCCCTCCGGGCCGCCGAGCTGCACGGGCTCACCACCAACCGCGACCTGCTCGTGCGGATCCTCGAGGAGGACGAGTTCCTGGCCGGGGCCACCGACACCCACTACCTCGAGCGCCACGACCCGGCCGTGCTGGGCCGCCCCCTGGTCGAGGGCCAAGCCCTCGCCCGGCACGCGGTGGCCGCCGCCCTCTGGGCCCAGGCCCGCCGACGGCGGCGCTCCCCCACCGCGTCCCTGCCGTCGGGGTGGCGGAACTCGCCGTCACAGATGCAACAGGTGGCGTTCCGGGTCGGCGGCGCCGAGCTGGAGGTCGGGTACCGATTCGACCGCCACGGCCTGGCCGTCGAGGTCGACGGCCAGCCGATGGGCGAGGTCGCCCTCGTCGCGGAGGAGCCCGACGGCGTCGTCGTCGAGTTCGACGGCGTGCGGGCGGCGTACGCCGTCGCCCACGCCGGGGACACCTGGTTCGTGGACGGGCCCGAGGGCGGGGTCGCCCTCACCGAGCTGCCCCGGTTCCCCGGCGTCGCCGAGGAGGGCATCGCCGGTTCCCTGCTGGCACCCATGCCTGGCAAGGTGATCACGGTGGAGGCGGCCGAGGGCGATCGGGTCACCAAGGGGCAGGTGTTGGTCGTGGTGGAGGCCATGAAGATGGAGCACGCCGTGCGGGCGCCCAGCGACGGCACCGTCGCCGAGGTCCGGGTGGCCGAGGGCGCCCAGGTCGAGGCCGACGAGGTGCTGGTCGTGGTCGACGAGGACGAAGCGTGACTGCAACCCAGGGTTGTGGGCGTCGGCTTCCGACGCTCACCGCCCTCAGAACACCGATCGGCGACGCTCACAACCCAGTGTTGGCGCAGGGACGGCGGGTCGGGCGTGAGTGACTGGGGCGGCCTGCTCGGTGATCTCACCGACGAGTGGGCGGAGCTGGACGGGT
>JBFLKR010000170.1:0-4999 GCA_040883295.1 Acidimicrobiia bacterium | reverse complement strand
GCGGGAACGGCCGCTTCGTCGCCCGGTCGGCCACCAATTCCACCGCCACCAGGAGTCCGACGCCGCGCACGTCTCCGACGTGTGGGTGGTCGTCGAGACTCGCGGTCAGCGCCTCGAGCAACCGTGCTCCCCGGGCCGCGGCGGCCTCGACGAGGTTGTCCTGCCGGAGTCGCCGCAGCACCGTCGATCCCACCGCTGCGCCCACCGCGTGGTGCGACCACGTGAACCCGTGGACGAACCGCCCCTCAATCGCCGACGCCACCCGGCTCGACATGGCGCACACCCCGAGTGGCCAGTACCCGCTGGATGCGCCTTTCGCAGCCACGAGCAGGTCGGGTCGCAACCCGACGTGCTCGCAACCGAACCATCGACCCGTCCGGCCGAAGCCCGTCATCACCTCGTCGGCGACGAGCAACACCCCGTGCCGGCGGCACACGTCGCCGATGGCCTCCCAGTACCCGGGTGGGGGCACCGCCGCCCCGCTCGCCGCCCCGCCGATCGGTTCGGCGACGAAGGCCGCCACCCGTGTCGGACCGAGGCGCTCGATCGTCGCGTCCAGTTGCGCCGCGTGCCACGCCGCGCAGCCGTCGGGGTGGTCGGGATTCGGGCATCGATACTCGAGTACGGCGGGGACCCGGCCGGCGTGGCCCAGCCACGGCAGGTAGGGGTCCCGCAACGACACCCGTCCGGAGACGTCCAGCGCACCCCGGGTGTTGCCGTGATAGGACAGCCCCCGGCCGATCACCACCGTCCGCTCCGGCTCGCCCGCAGCCAGGTGGAACGCCCGCGCTGCCTTGAGCGCCGTCTCGACGGCCTCGGAACCGCCCGATACCGGATAGATGACCGGGTCGTCCATCGGCAGCCGAGGAGCGAGCTCGGCGGCGTACCGCTCCACCGCCTCGGTCGTGAACGCGGTCGGGTGCACGTAGGCCAGCCGACCGGCTTGGTCGGCCAGCACCGCCGCCACCTCGGCATCGCCGTGACCGATCCCGACGACGATCGCCCCGCCCGCCGCGTCCAGGTAGCGGCGCCCATCGGCATCGACCACCCAACAGCCGGAGGCCGCGACCGCCACGGGGAGGTCGGCGGCCCGGCGGAACAGGGGGGACGAGTCCGATGGCACGGATCCGGATTCTGGCTGCATCGGGCTGGCGCCGACGGACGATCCAACTTCGCGGTGGGTGGCGACCTCGCCCGACGAGCAAGGGGTCACCCGGCGTCGATTCCTGAACCGGGCCCTGACCGCCATCTTCCTGCTGTGGCTCGGGGCACTCGTGGCCGGCGTCGTCTCGTTCATGTGGCCGAGGGTCCGCGGCGGATTCGGCGGCGACGTCGACGCCGGCGACGCCACGGACCTGCTCGGCCGGGTGCGGGCCGCCGACGGCACCGTCACCCCGCTCTTCGTTCCCGCGGCCCGGGCCTGGATCGTGCCGATGACGCCCGAGGCCCGGGCCGGTTCGCAGTTCGAGGCCAACGACCCGGTGGCCGGCGGGTTGGTGGCGCTGTACCGCACCTGCGTCCACGTGGGCTGTCGCGTCCCGTGGTGTGCCACCTCGCAAGGGTTCGAATGCCCCTGCCACGCCTCGAAGTACAACGCTGTGGGCGAACGGTTCGACGGGCCCGCCACCCGCAATCTCGACTGATTCGTCGTCACCATCGACGATCGGAACCACCTCGTCGTGTCGACCGGCCAGATCGTGACGACACCGCGGACCCAACGGAAGACCGTCAGGTACCCGGTCGGCCCCTTCTGCGTCAGCCAGGCCGGCGAGGACTGAGCCCGACCGGCGTCAGTCGTCCTGGGAGTGCATCGTCCGTCGCGACCAGACCTCGGCGCCGAGGACGGTCACGAGGAGGGCGCCGGCCACGTATGCCAACACCGTGGCATCGAGCGGCACCAGGCCGAGCAGCGTCCGGAGGGGGGCGAGGGTGATGGTGAGGATCGACAACACGACGCTCACCACGATGATCACGTCGAGCACTCGATTGGGGGCAGGCCGGCCGTTGAGGCGCCGGGAGGGGTAGGCGAAGGCCAACTGGGCCAGTGACTCGTACAGGAACACCGCCGTCTGGGTGACCGCGCCGGCGAAACCGAGGGCCGGGAGCGTGAAGAAGAGCGCCAGGCCGAGAACACCCTTGAGCCCACCGGTGGTGAGGATGAACCGGATCCCCGACGGCGTCAGGAGCGGGGCCGAGGGCGATCGTGGTCGCCGTCGCATCACCCCGGGGTTGCGGTCGAGGCCCAGGGCGAGCGCGGGCGGCCCGTCGGCGATGATGTTGATCCAGAGCAGCTGCACGGCGAGGAGTGGCACCAGCAGGTTCCCCGCCTCGTCGCGGAGGCCCAGCACCGCCGCCCCGGTCACTCCCACGGCCACCAGCATCACGAGGGCGACGTTGGTCGAGAAGAGGAACCGGATGAACTTGAGGATGTTCATGTAGATGCCACGGCCCTCGTCGATGGCCGCCGTGATCGTGGCGAAGTTGTCATCGAGCAGGACCAGGTCGGCCACCTCTCGGCTGACGTCGCTGCCGCGCCGGCCCATGGCGACGCCGATGTCGGCCCGCTTGAGGGCGGGCGCGTCGTTGACGCCGTCGCCGGTCATGGCGACGATCTCTCCGCCGTCGCGGAGTGCCTCCACGAGCGCCAGCTTGTGCTCGGGGCTCACCCGCGCGAAGACCCCCACCCGTTTCGCCGTCTCGGCGAGTTCCTCGGCCGACAGCCGGTCGAGATCGGCCCCGGTGACGACATCGGTCGAGTCGATGCCGACCTCCCCGGCGATGGCTTGGGCAGTCGCCGGGTGGTCACCGGTGATCATCAGGACCCGGATGCCCGCCCGTTGGGTCTCGGCGATGGCGGCCGGCACCTCGGGGCGGGGAGGGTCCCACAGTGCCACGGTCCCGAGCCAGGTCAGGCCGGTCTCCGCCTCGCCGATGCCCCAGGCCATGGCCAGCATCCGGTTCCCCGACGCGGCCGTGTGGTCGACCCGTTGGGCCCACCGGTCCCGTTCCTCGGGCGACAGGTCGCACAGGTCGAGCACCACCTCGGGGGCACCCTTCGCATAGGAGACGACCTGTCCGTCCTCGTCGTGGACGGTCACCCGGGTGTACTTCCACTCCGAGTCGAATGGGCGCTCCGACAGCCGCTTGTGGCGGGCCCGCTCCACCGCCGGGTCGACGCCGTGGTCGGCGGCGTGGCGGTACAGGCCGATCTCGAGCGGGTCCCCCATCCCGCCGTGGGGCTCCGCCTCCGACGCCAGCACCATCGCCAGCATCGCCCGACCGGGATCGGGCGAATCGAGGTCGCGCACGGTCATCTCGTTCTCGGTGAGAGTCCCCGTCTTGTCGGTGGCGACCACGGTCACCGAGCCGAGCGCCTCGACGGCCGACAGGCGTCGCACCACGGCCCGGCGGGTGGCCATGCGCTCCGTTCCGAGGGCCAGCGTCAGGGTGAGGACCGCCGGGAGCCCCTCCGGCACCGCCGCCACGGCCACGGCCACCGCGAACAGCAGCGCCTCGTCCAGTCGGTCGACTCCCTCGATGGCCACGCCGGCGACCATGAGTACGACTGCCAGGGCCGCCACCCACCTCGCGATGCGATGCCCGAAGTGGGTGAGTCGCCGCTCCAGTGGCGTGCCCTCCGCCTCGACGCCGGCGAGCATCTCGGCGATCCGGCCCATGGCCGAGTCGGCACCCGTGCGGGTCACCTCCAACCAACCCATCCCACGAACCGCCAGGGTGCCCGAGAACACCTCGTCGTCGACGGACTTGTCGACGGCGATCGACTCGCCGGTGAGCATCGACTCGTCGACCATCAGGCTCTGCTCACCCGTCAGGACGGCATCGGCCGGAATCCGATCCCCGGCCTCCACTCGGGCCAGGTCCCCCGGCACGAGCTCGGCCGCCGGTATGTGGACGATCTCCCCGTCCCGCCGCACCCAGACCTGGGGGGCGGCCAGCTCCTGGAGGCGGTCGAGGGCGTCCTCGGCCCGGTACTCCTGCCAGACCCCCATGACGGTGTTGAACGCCAGGATCACGAGGATGGCGATCGACTCGAACGGCCATCCCTCCGCCCCCTCGATCACCCAGATGACGGCATCGAAGGCGAGGGCGAAGAGCAGGATGTAGATGATCGGGCTCTGCAGCTGGCGACCGACCCGCACCCACCACGGCGTCTTCTCCGCCTCGGGGAGCCGGTTGGGTCCGTGCTCGGCCAGGCGCCTGGCGGCTTCCGCCGACGTGAGGCCGTCGACGGCGCCCTCCGCCCGGGTGGCGGAAGTCGGCTTCGTGGGGTCGCTCATCGTGACTGGCTCGATGCGGCGGCAGGCGATCGGCGCCTCTGCCTACCGCTCCGCCTCGCCCTCGGCACCGAAGTCACCCTCGACCCCACCGTCGGTCCAGGCGTCGATCGCCTTCGGGTACAACTCGGTGAAGACCTCGATCATCTCGTCGAGCGGGAGGTCGTCGTAGCTCCCCCGATCGGCGACGTACTCCATGAACTCCCGGCCGTCGTCGGTGGCGGGCTGGAACAGCGAATCGTGCTCCCCGTCCCACTCGAGCGGCGCCACCCCGAATCGATCGCACAACTCCCGGTTGAACGCCGGCGTGCAGCGCACCCAGTGGCCGTCGAGGAGCAACTCGGTGGTCCCGTGGAAGGCGAAGACGTCGCTGCCCATCAGCTCCGACAGGCGCTTCGTGTTGAGGTGGTTGCGGACGTCGGCGAAGGCGAGCCGGGCCGGGATCCCCACCGAGCGGGCGGCCGCCGCCAGCAGGACGGACTTGTTGACACACCAACCATGGCCCTCGGACAGGGCGGTCGACGCCTTCATCCCGTCGACCGTCAGCTGGATGTCGTAGGGGTCGTAGCGGATGTCGTCCCGCACGGCCAGATAGAGGCGGATCGCCTTCTCCCGATCGGTCTCGGCATCACCGATCGCCGCTCGGGCGTACTCTCGCACCGCCGGGTGGTCGGCGTCGACGAACTCGGTGGGCGAGAGGGTGG
>JBFLKR010000001.1:0-6923 GCA_040883295.1 Acidimicrobiia bacterium | reverse complement strand
CCAGCGAGAAGACCTTCATCGGGGTGCGGAGCCGCCGGGCCAGCTCGGGGCGGCGGGCTGCGACGGCCATGCCGAGCCCGAGTGGGATGCCGAGGATGAGCACGATCGTCACCAGCATGTCGAGCGGGTCGATCCCCACCTGGGTGAGGATCGCCGCCGTCCCCGGCGTGCGGCTGCCCCAGAACGCCAGGTTGAGCGGCGTCATGACGATGGCCAGCAGTGTCGAGATGGCCGTCATGCTGACGCTCATCGCCGAGTTCGCCCGGGCGTGGTGGGCGAGGAAGTTGCTGAAGTTCCCGCCGGGACAAGCCGCCACGAGGATCATGCCGAGGGCGATCGACGGCAGCGGGTCGATGGCCAGCACGATGAGGAACGTGAGGGCGGGGAGGAGGAGGAACTGGGCGCCGAGGCCGATGAGCGGTCCCCGGGGGTCACGGACGACGCGGCGGAAGTCGTCGACCCGGATGTCCAGCGCGACGCCGAACATGATCAGGCCGATGATGACGTTGAGGATCGTCAGCGTCGTGGGGTTGAACGTCAGCTGGGCGCTGTCGATGGGGTCCACGCTCAACCCCCCGGCTCGCCGTGCATGTCCTTGAACGCCCGCAGCGCCGGCGCCCACATGTGGGCGACCGGGTCGACGTCGACGTGGACGACGGCAGGCCCCCCGACGTCGCGGGCCTCGGCGAGGGCGTCGGCCAGCCCGTCGTTGGTCGAGACCCGCACCCCGTGGGCGCCCATCGAGCGGGCGAGGTCGTCGAAGCGGATCTCGGCGAAGTCGGCGTTGATCGTCTCGTCCTCCGAGAGCGACTTGCGAACCACGGTCTTGAGGGGCTTGAGGGCGAACTGCTGGTTCATCTTCACCATCCCCCACTGGCGGTCGACGAACACGACCCACACGACGGGCAACTCGTTGCGCACCGCCGTCTCCACCTCCTGGGGATGGAAGCCCATCGCCCCGTCGCCGATGAGGCAGACGACCCGCCGATCGGGGGCGGCGACCTGGGCGCCGAGGGCCTGGGCCACCCCGGCGCCCAGCATCCCGAACTTGAAGGTGGTCAGCAGGCTGTTCGGGTGGGTCGTCTCGTGGAAGAAGTGCGACCACACGGTCGAGTTGCCACCGTCGAAGACCCAGATGGCGTCCTCGCCGAAGGCCTGGGCGGCGCGGATCGGCACCCACGCCGGGTTGACGGCGTCGGTCGACTTCTCCAAGCGCTTGTCCAGCTTCGCCCGATCGGACGTCCGCTCGGCCGACCACGTGTCGGGTCGGGGCGTCGGCGGGTGGGACATGAGGTCGTCCCGCAGGCGGGCGAGGAAGGGTCCGATGTCGGCGAGCACCGCCAGGTCGATGGGGCGGGTGCCGCCGAGGGTGGCGTCGTCGACGTCCACCTGGATGATGGTCTGCTCGCCCGGACGGCCCCAGTAGGGAGGCTTGCCCCACCAGTCGGTCTCGCCGATGCGGGACCCCAGCACCAGCACCACGTCGGCCTCGGTGCGGAGCCGGGTGTAGAGGTCGAGGTGCGACATGGGGACGGCGAGGTGGTTGCCGGACTCCACCAACGCTCCCCGGCCACCCCAACTCGTGATCACCGGGGCACCGGTGAGGGAGGCGACCGCCTGGAGGGCGTCGTGGGCGTCGGCGTGGACCACACCGGTGCCGGCGTGGATGAGCGGACGCTCGGCGGATCGCAACGCGTCGGCGACGCGTCGGACCATCGCCTCCGACGGTTCGATCGGATCGACCCGGCGGTAGGTGGCGGGCGGTCGCACCTCGGTCCCGAGGTCGAGCGGCGACTCCCCATTGATGAGGTCCTCGGGGACGTCGACGTGCACCACGCCCGGACGGCCCTCCCACGTCGCCCGGAACGCCCGCCGCAGCATCTCGGGGAGCCGCTCGTGCGACGGCACCGCCTGGGATTGCTTGCTCATCGGGCCGATCACGCCGACCTGGTCGAAGTACTGGAAGGTGCCGCCCCGCTCGGGATACGAGATGCCGGTGCGGCGGGCGGAGGTCAACAGCAGCACTCGGTTGCCCTCGCCCTGCTCCACCGCCACGCCGGGGAGGGCGTTGGCGACGCCCGGCCCGTTCGACGCCATGGCGACGCCGACGCGACCCGTGAGCCGGGCGTACGCGCCGGCCATGTGCAGCGCCGAGGTCTCGTGGCGGGGCGACACGAGACGGATGCCGTGCCGCTCGAGCGCCGAGTAGAAGCCGAAGTAGGTGCCGTCGATGATGCCGAAGACGGTGTCCACGCCCTCGGCGGCCAACATCGCCGCCATCACCTCGCCGCCGGTCACCTTCGCCATGTCGTGCTCGATCCCTCGGTCGACGGCGGCGAACCTACCTCCCGACCGCCCCTTCGGTGTCCCGGGCCCCCGAGGATCCCGAGTACCGGCGCCTCGCGGTCGGCCTAGCGTCGGAGGCATGCAGATCCACACCACGGCCATCGGCGACGTCACCGTCCACTCGATCGAGGACGGGCACTTCCTCCGCGAGCCCACCGTGATGTTCCCGGAGTCCGACCCGGCGGTCTGGGACCAGGGTTGGCCTGCCTACGGCGACGGACGGTTGCGGATCTCGCTCGGCTGTTTCCTGCTCGAGACGCCCGACGGCCACGTCCTCGTCGACACCGGCATCGGCACCAACGCCGAGACCGTCGGTGGGGAGGGCGGTGACCTGCCCCTCGCCCTCGACCAACTCGAGGTGGCGCCGAGCGACATCGCCACCGTCGTCCACACCCACCTCCACCCCGACCACATCTCCGGCAACCTCACCCCCGAAGGCAGGCTGGCGTTCCCGGAGGCCACGTTTTCGGTGCACGAGGCCGAGTTGGCGTTCTGGCAGGAGACCGAGCACCCGACGGGCGAGGCGGTCCGCAGGATCTTCGGTCCGCTGGTCGAGGCGGGCCGCCACCGGACGGTCACCGACGAGACACCGATCACCTCCCGGATCTCGGTCATGGCCACCCCCGGCCACACCCCCGGTCACGTCTCGGTCGTCGTCGACGGCGGCGACGGGTCGAAGCTGGTCATCACCGGCGACGTGACCCACCACCCCGCCCAGGCCCGGCACCCCGAGTGGAACGCCGCCTTCGACATCGACCAGCAGCAGGCGACCGAGACCCGCCGACGAGTGTTCGCCATGCTCGCCGACGAGGGGTGGATGCAGGCCTCGGGCCACTACCCGCGTCCGGGGTTCGGCTGGGTGTCGCGCTCCGACGACGCCTTCGTCATGGCCCTCGAGCGATCGGGAGCCTGACGGGCTCGGGCGAACGGTTGCCCGACGAAACGGCAGCCGCCGGTCTCGGTGAGGTAGCGTCGCCTACCGTCGGTCCCCCAGCCGAGGTGCCATGCCCATCACAGCGGACGTCTTCGAGGATTCGCGTCTCACCAGCCAGCCACGCTCCGTGGAGGTCGGTGAGACGCTGATCGAAGCGGGCTGTGACGCCAAGGGACTCCACCTCATCGACGAGGGCACCTTCTCCGTCCGGGTGGCCCGCCACGGCCGGACCATCGAGGTGGCCACCGTCGGGCCGGGGACCGTCGTGGGTGAGATCAGCCTCCTCGCCGGTGGGCACCCGACCTCGTCGGTGATCGCCACCACCCCGGGACGGGTGCGGTTCCTCCCGGCCGACGAAGTCCATCCCTTCCTCGAGGACCACCCCGGGGTGGCAGCCTCCCTGGCCGCCGAGGCGAAGAGCCGCGTCGACCACAACGAGCTCGTCCTCCTGCTCGCCGAGCTGGCCCGGACCACCGACAGCTCCCTCGTGACCGATGCGGCCGCAGCCTTCGAGGTCTTCGACCTGCCCTCGGGCAGCCTCCTGTTCGAGGCCGGCGACCCCGCCGACGCCGCCTACCTCGTGGTGTCGGGTCGGCTCGCCGTCTCCAGCGACGGAGATGGCGGCCCGGTCGAGGTCGCCCGGCTCGGACGCGGGCAGGTCACCGGGGAGGCGGGCCTCCTCGAGCGCCTCCCCCGGAACGCCACCGTCATCGCGGTCCGCGACTCGGTCGTCGCCCGCATCGACGAGCCGGGCTTCGAGCGGCTCCTCGCCCGTCACCCGCGCGTCATGGCCCAGGTGGCTCGCCAAATCGTCGAGCGCATGGTCCGCCCCATCGGTCACGACCGGCGGGCGACGTCGGTCCTCGCCGTGGCGGTCACCGCCGACACCAACACCCGGGTCACCACCACACGACTCCTCGAAGCCCTCGGCGCGTTCGGGAGCGTCGGCCATCTCACCGCCGCACGCGTCGGCCGGGACCTCGGACGGCCCGACATCGCCGACATCGGGACCGACGACCCCGGAGCCGCCCGGCTCGGGGCGTACCTGCACGAAGTGGAACTCTCCCACGACCTCCTCGTGGTCGAGGTCGGCGACCGCGATTCCGACGCCTGGGCCCGACGCGCCTTCGGGCTGGCCGATCGTGTGCTCCTCGTGGTCTCCCCCGAGCCGGACGAGGACGAGCGGGCCGCCATCGTCCGCCTCTCCGGGCTCGTCCCCACACCGACCACGGTGATCGGCGTCGTCCACCACCCGACCGACGCCGAGCGTCCCCGGGGCTCGGTCGCCCTTGCGAGGGACCTCGGGTTCGACGACGTGCTCCACGTCCGAGCCGGGTCGGGCGCCGACCTCGGTCGGGTCGCCCGCCTCGCCACGAGTCGGGGGGTCGCCCTGGTGCTCGGCGGTGGGGGGGCCCGGGGCTTCGCCCACCTGGGCGTCTTCCGTGCCCTCACCGAGCTCGGCATCCCCGTCGACCTCGTCGCCGGTTCGTCGATGGGCGCCCCCCTGGCGGGTGGCATCGCCCTCGGGAACTCGCCCGAGACGCTCGTGCCGATGGTCGAGGACTTCTACGCCAACCTCCTCGACTACACCCTCCCGCTCGTCTCGCTCATCAAGGGCGAACGGATCAACCGATCGATCGAGCAGGCCTTCGGCGGGTGGGACTTCGAGGACATGTGGATTCCCTTCCGCTGCGTGTCCACCAACCTCACCCGCTCCCGCACCGAGGTCCACCGCACCGGCCCCGTCCATCCCCGGGTGCGGGCGAGCGTCGCCATCCCCGGCGTCATGCCGCCGGTGCCCGACGGCGACGACCTGCTCGTCGACGGCGGGGCCCTCAACAACCTCCCGGTCGACGTCGTGGCGGCCGAGGGCCGCTGCTCGACGATCATCGCCGTCGACGTCGCCCCCACGACCGGCCCGCGGGCGAAGGGCGACTACGGCCTGTCGGTCTCGGGGTGGGATGCGATGAAGGCGTCCATGGGCAAGGGCAAGGCCGCCTATCCGGGGATCACCGCCGTCCTGCTGCGGTCGATGCTCGTGGGCTCGCTGCGGGACCGCCAGCGCGTCGTCGCCGACGCCGACGTCGACCTGCTCCTGCAACTCGACCTGCGGGGGGTCGGCATGCTCGAATTCGACAACGTCCGGCCCGTCGCCCAGCAGGGCTACGACCTCGCCAAGCCGCTCATCGAGGACTGGCTCGCCGAGCGAGGTGGGTGGGCCTGATGCTCCTGCTCACGCTCGCCGACCTCCGCCACCGGGCGCTTCGGTTCGTGGTCGTGACGATCCTCACGGCCGTCGTGTTCGTCCTCCTCTTCCTCATGACCGGCCTGATCGAGCAGTTCAACCAGGAGCCGTTCCTCGCCGTCGACGCCATCGACGCCGAGTCGTGGGTGGTGCCCGAGGGGGTCTCCGGACCCTTCACGGCCTCCTCGACGCTCCCGGCGACCGTGGCCGACGAGGTCACCGCCGAGGTGTCGGATCCCGTCGTCGTGGCGCGCGGGACCCTGAACCTCGTCGACGAGTCGACCGAGTTGTTGGTGTTCGGCCACGAGATCGGGGGACTCGGCTCGCCGACGCCCACCGAGGGCCGGGCGGCGACGGCACCCGGCGAGGTGGTCCTCGACCGGAGCGCAGGGGTGGCGATCGGCGAAGGAGTCGAGATCGGCGATGCCGCGTTCACGGTGGTGGGCCTCACCGACGACACGACCATCCTCGCCGGCATCCCCTTCGCCTTCCTGCCGATCGGCGATGCCCAGGACCTCGTCTTCGGCACCGACCAGGTCATCTCCGCCGTGCTCACCGACGGCGACGTCACCGCCCCCTCGGGCACCGTCGTCATCACCGCCGACGAGGCCGCCGAGGACGCCCTCGGGCCGCTCGAGAGCGCCGTGGCCTCGGTCGACCTCATCCGGGTGCTGCTCTGGGTGATGGCAGCGATCATCATCGGGGCGGTCGTCTACCTGTCGGCCCTCGAGCGGTCACGAGACTTCGCCGTCCTCAAGGCGGTCGGGGCCCGGAACCGGAGCCTGGCGGGGAGCCTCGCCATCCAGGCGGTCGTCGTGGCGATCGTCGGCGTCGGCGTCGCCGCCGGGCTCCAGGTGCTCATCCAGCCGGTCTTCCCGCTCACCGTCCGGGTGCCGGTCTCCGCCTTCTGGACGATCCCGACGGTGGCGGTCGTCGTTGCCCTCGTCGCCGCCGTCGCCGGGATGCGACGGGTGGCGGGTGCCGATCCGGCGACCGCGTTCGCAGGACCGGGCGCATGAGCGCGTCGCTCACCGTCGCCGACCTCGTCGTCGAGTTCGTCCACGATGGCTACGCCATCCGTCCCCTCGACGGACTCACCTTCGAGGCCCATCCCGGCGAGCTCGTCGTCCTGCTCGGCCCATCGGGCTCGGGCAAGACGACCCTGCTGTCGTGCCTCGGTGGGATCCTCACCCCGACCTCGGGGCGCATCGCCCTCGGGGACGACGAGGTGACCGAGATGCCCCGTCGCCGGCTCGACCGCTACCGCCAGGACCGGGTCGGGTTCGTGTTCCAGGCCTTCAACCTCATCCCGTCACTGACGGCGGTGCAGAACGTCGCCATCCCCCTCATCATGACCGGAACCCCGCGCCAGGCCGCCATCGCCGCCGCCACCGAGCT
>JBFLKR010000169.1:0-2537 GCA_040883295.1 Acidimicrobiia bacterium | reverse complement strand
GTCCGCACCGGTCGATGACGGCCTCCGGGCAGCCTCGGACGGTCGGTTCGGGGAGGCGCTCCCCCGGGAGCCGGGCCCTCGGGCCCTGCGATCGGGAGAGCGGCCGGTACCTCGGTACCGGTTCGGCACTCCGGTGCCGGCGCCCCTTCCGGACAGTGGACGGTGGGCCCTCGGGCCCGCCGGTCGGCGGGAGACGCCCCTCGGGGTGTCACCCGTCGAACCGCCGCCACGGGTATGGACGGTGACGGCGGAGGGATCCGACGGGATCCCATCCGCGGACAGACCGACGACGGTCGGTACGGCAGGAGACCGGTCTTCTGCCACGGTCGGGAGAACGGCTGGGCCAGCCGAGAGACCCGACGGATGTCGGCCCCAGGGCCGGCATCGCGGGAGCCCCGAGGGGGCGGACGCCTTCACCGGCGGAAGCTTTCTCGGGGCCTTCTCGCGTCTGGGCGCTTGCGGCGCCGTATTGGAGACGCTCAGTACTCCGGCACTTCAGTGCCTCGGACGGCGATGTCCGCCACGGTGGCGTCGAGCAGGTCGACGAACACCTGCGGGTCGACCGCCACCAGCAGGCCGCGACGCCCGGCGTTGACGTGGACCTCGGCCAGTTCGAGCACCGTGGTCTGGACCACGACGGGCAGACGACGTCGGGTACCGAACGGCGAGATGCCGCCGACCCGGTACCCGGTGACCCGTTCGGCGGTGGCGGGATCGGCGGCGGTCACCCGTTTGGCCTCGACGACCCGTCCGACGGACCGCAGCGAGACCTCCCGGTCCCCGTGCATCAGCACCAGGCGGGGCTCACCGTCCGCCTCCACCACGAGGGTCTTGACGACGGTCGAGGGCCCGAGGCCCAGGGCGACGGCCGCCTCCTCGGCACCACCGGCCTCGTAGCGGTAGGCGACCGGCTCGGCTTCGACCCCCTCGGCCCGGAGGGCTCGGATGGCCGGGGTCACGGGTGTACGGCCCACTCAGGCCTCGCCGCAGAAGTGGCTGACGACCCGCTCGGCGGTCTCGGGCGCCCACTGGTGGTCGAACGGCAGGTCCATCTTCGCCGTCGCCTCGTAGTCGTCGACGGTCACCGTGGCACCCATCCGGCCGAACACCTCGATCATCGCCCGGTTCTCGGCGAGGACGTTGCCCACGAAGCGTCGGATCCCGTTCCGCATCGCGGAGCGGGCCAGCACCTCGAGGAGGAACGAGCCGATACCGAGACCTTGGTAGTCGTCGAGCACGGTCACCGCCGCCTCGGCCTCGTCGGGGTCGGCCAACCGCACGTAGCGGGCGATGCCGGCCGGTCGGCGCTCGCCGTCGACCTCCAACAATGCGCCCCACGCCTCGTGGTCCACGTGGTCGAGCTCGGTGAGGTAGGCGAGCTCGTCGTCGGTGAGCTCCCGGACGATCCGGTGGAATCGGAAGTAGTTGCTCACCTCGCTCAGTTGGTGCAGGGCATCGACGAGGACCTGCTTGTCCTCGGGGGCGATGGGCCGCACCCAGATGGCGGCTCCGCGGGGCAGCACGACGCGAACGGGATCGGGGGCCACCCCGGCAGGCTACGCCGATTTCGTGTCACACCCTCCCCGTACGGTGATCCCATGACCGAGATCGAACGACTCCTCGCCGACCTGGGCCTCGACGTCGAGGTCCTCCACGAGGGCTCCGGGAGCCACTGCCACGCCTGCGAATCCGCCGCCGAACCGGCCCGGGTGCCGGTGGCCGCCTGACGTCTGCTATCACCGCGACCGTGTCCGGCACGAGCGACGTCGAGGAGGTTCGCCTGGCGCCCGAGGACTGGCCGGGCGCCCTCGCCACCACCGACGGGCCCCAGCTGGTGGTCGCAGGCCCGGGGGCCGGCAAGACCGAGTTCCTCGTCCGGCGTGCCGTCCACCTCGTGACCGCCGGGGTCGAGCCGGCCCGCATCGCCGTGCTCACCTTCTCCCGCCGTGGGGCGTCGGAGCTGACCCGCCGGCTGCGGCAGGCGGTCGGCCCGGGCCGGACGGCCCCCCGAGCGGCGACGTTCCACTCACTGGCCGCCCGGATCGTCGAGACCCATGGTCCGGCCGTGGGAGGCTGGTCGGAGCCACCGGCGCTGCTCACGGGTCCCGAGCAGGTGGCCCTGGTGGCGGAGCTCCTCGTCGCCGAGGACCGGGCCGTCTGGCCGCCCGGTCTCGCCGACCTGCTCGGCTCGCGGTCCTTCGCCGAGGAAGTCACCGACTTCGTGCTCCGGGCCCGTGAGCACCTCCTCGGCGGTGCCGACCTGGCGGCCGCCGCGGCCGGGCGCGACGACTGGCGGGCCATGCCCGGGTTCCTGGGCCGCTACGACGCGGCTCTCTCGGAGCGGCACCGGCTGGACTACGCCACCCTCGTCGTGACGGCGACCCGACTGGCCACCGACCCGGCGGTCGCCGAGGCGCTCGGTCGGGACATCGAGTACGTGCTGGTCGACGAGTACCAGGACACCACCCCCGCCCAGGCCGCCTTCCTCGCCGCCCTCCTCCCGGTCGGGGGGCGCCCCGGCCGGGGGGCCGCGCCCC
>JBFLKR010000168.1:0-10413 GCA_040883295.1 Acidimicrobiia bacterium | reverse complement strand
TCGATCACCGCGTCCTCGACGGGCTTCTCGCCCTTGAGGGGGAGGGCGGCGATGGCGTCGACGACGTCCATGCCGTCGGTGACCGACCCGAAGATCGTGTAGGCGTGGGGGAGGCCGACGTCCTTCAGGCAGATGAAGAACTGGCTGCCATTGGTG
This sequence comes from Acidimicrobiia bacterium, assembly GCA_040883295.1. GTDB lineage: Bacteria > Actinomycetota > Acidimicrobiia > Spongiisociales > JAENVV01 > JAHEFX01. Next base: position 10,257 of record JBFLKR010000168.1, on the reverse strand, counting down.
TTGGGGCCGGCATTGGCCATGGCCAGCGTGCCACGGCGGTACTGGCCGAGCCCTTCCAACTCGTCGCGGAACTTGTAGCCGGGGCCGCCGCGCCCGGTGCCGGTGGGGTCGCCGCCCTGGATGACGAAACCGGGGACGACCCGGTGGAAGATGACGCCGTCGTAGTAGCCCTGGCGGGCGAGGAAGACGAAGTTGTTGACGGCGATCGGTGAGCGCTCGGCTGCCAGGGACAGCTCGATGTCGCCGTGATTGGTGTGGAGGGTCGCCGAATAGGTGGTCGAGAGGTCGATCACCATGTCCGGCGCCTGGTCGTATTGCTTGGCCACGTCGGCTCCCTGTCGCTCGTGGGCCACCCTATCGGTGGCCCGGCTCTCTCGGCAGTCCTATCGACCGAACCCGGCTCCGACCTTGAGCGTCAGAAGAGCAGGTTGGCGAGCCGGCGACGGTACGCGCCGACCGACGGGTGGTCGCTGCCGAGCAGGTTGAACACCTCCACCATCGCCTCCCGGGCGGTGTCGGCGTGGTCGCCCTTGGCCGCCACGATCTCGAGCAGGTCGTCGAGGGCCCGCTCGACGTGCCCGGCGGCTGCCATGGCCCGGGCGAGGCGAATGCGGGCCTCGTGGTCCTCGGGGTCCTCGGCGACCCGTCGCTGCAACTCGGTGAGGTCCCCGAGGTCTCCCGTGAGGGTGGCGGCTGCCCGGAGGCGGTCGACCTCCGTGGAGGGCGGCAGCTTCTCGAGCACCTCGAGCGCCTCGTCCTGGCGAGCGTGGTCGATGAGCAGGGCGGCGAGGGCGGGGGCAGCATCGGGGTGGTCGGGCTGGTCCACGAGGATGGCGCGCAGCTTGGTCTCGGCCGCCTGGTCGGCGCCGGCGGCCAGGAGCTCCTCGATCTCGGCCATGGCCGGGTCACCGGGGTCGGAGACGAACTGGCCCAGCCACTGCCGGACCTGCGACTCGGGGAGGGCGCCGGAGAACTGGCTGACCGGCTGGCCGTTCACGAATGCCACCACGGTCGGGATGCCCTGGACGCCGAACTGGGCGGCCAGTTGTTGGTTGCGATCGACGTCGACCTTGGCGAGCTCCCATGCGCCGCCGTACTCGTCGGCGAGGCGCTCGAGGGTCGGTGAGAGCTGCTTGCACGGCCCACACCACTCGGCCCAGAAGTCGACCACGACCGGCACCTGCCGTGAGCGGTCGACGACCTCGGCCATGAACCCGGCCGTCTCGACGTCCTTCACGTGTGCCGACACCCGTCACTCCTCGTCGATGGGAACCATGCCGATCGTAGTGGCGGAGACGGGCAAGGCCCCCGGGCTAGGCTCCGCGTCGCCCCATCCTGGGAGGAGACCCCACCGATGGCCCTCTTCGGGCATGTCATCACCGCCGTGGTCACGCCCTTCGACGCCGACGGCGCCGTCGACTACGAGACCTTCACCCGCCTCGCCCGCCACCTCGTCGCCACCGGTTCGGACGGCTTGGTCGTGGCCGGCACGACCGGCGAGTCGCCGACCCTGTCCGACGACGAGAAACTGGCCCTCTTCGCCGCCGCCCGCGACGCGGTGGGGGGTCGGGCATCGGTCATCGCCGGGACCGGCACCTACGACACCGCCCACTCCGTCGAGCTCACCCGAGCCGCCGGCGACCTGGGCGTCGACGGCGTGTTGGTCGTGACGCCGTATTACTCCAGGCCCGACCAGCGGGGCCTGCTCGGCCACTTCACGGCCGTCGCCGACGCCGCCTCCGTCCCGGTCATGCTCTACAACATTCCCAGCCGAACCGGCCGCCGGGTCGAGGTGGACACATTGGCCGCCCTCGCCGATCACGAGCGCATCGCCGCCGTGAAGGACGCCGTCGACGACCCCGGCTTCACGAGCCGCACCCACGTCGCCTGCGGTGACCGCTTGACCATCTACTCCGGGTCCGACATCTACACGCTGCCCCAGCTCGCCCTTGGCGCCGTTGGCGTGGTCTCCGTCGCCTCCCACCTGGTCGGGGAGCGGATTGCCGCCATGGTCGCCGCCCATCGGGCGGGCAACGGCGCCGAGGCCCTTGCCATCCACGAGTCGCTCGTGCCGGTGTTCGACCGCTGCTTCGCCGAGCCCAACCCCCAGCCGGTGAAGGCGGCGCTCGGCGAACTGTGGGATTCGGTCGGGACACCCCGGTTGCCGCTGGTCGAGGCCACTCCGGCGACGACCTCCGCCCTCGTCGAGGCGGTGCGGGCGGTGACGGCATGAGCGTCCGCATCACCTTCCTCGGCGGTCTCGGGGAGATCGGCCGCAACTGCCTGGCCATCGAGATCGATGGGCGAATCGCCCTCGTCGACGTCGGCCTCATGTTCCCCGAGGAGGACATGCTCGGCGTCGACCTCGTCTTCCCCGACTGGTCGTGGATCGCCGATCGCGCCGACGACGTCGAGTGCGTGATCCTCACCCACGGGCACGAGGACCACGTCGGCGCCCTCGCCTACTTCCTCGCCGAGGTCAACGTGCCCGTCTACGGGACCCCGCTCACCTGCGAGGTGGCCAAGGGGCGCCCCGAGGAGGAGGGGGTGCGGGCCGAGTTCCGCCCCGTGGAGGACAACACGTGGGTCGAGCACGGGCCGTTCACGTTCTGCCTCGTGCCGGTCTCCCACTCGATCCCCGACGGCGCCGCGGTGGTGTTCGACACCCCCGAGGGCTACATCGTGCACTCCGGCGACTTCAAGCTCGACCCCACCCCGATCGACGGGCGCGCCACCGACCTCCCCACGTTCGCTGCCTTCGGCCGCCGTGGGGTCCGACTGCTGCTCGCCGACTCGACCAACGCCGAGGTCCCCGGCTTCGTGCCGTCGGAACGGAGCCTCGGCAAGACGATCGAAGACATCGTCCGCCGGGCCGAGGGTCGGGTCGTGGCGGCCTGCTTCGCCTCCCACGTCCACCGCGTCCAGCAGATCGCCGACGCCGGGATCGCCGATGGTCGCAAGATCGCCTTCTTCGGACGGTCCATGCACCGGATCAGCGACGTTGGTCGCCGGCTGGGGGCGCTCACGGTGCCCGAGGACTCGATCGTGGACATCGAGGACCTGTTGAAGCTCCCGTCGGACCAGCAGCTGCTCATCACGACGGGCTCCCAGGGCGAGCCGTTCGCGGCGCTCTCGCTCATGGCGTCGAACCGCCACAAGTGGGTCGACCTCACCCCTGACGACACGGTGCTGCTGTCGGCCACGCCCATCCCCGGCAACGAGCGGGCCGTGTCCCGGGTCATCAGCCAGCTGCACCGGATCGGGGCGCGGGTCTACCACGGCCGCAACGCGCCGGTCCACGTCTCCGGGCATGGCGCCCAGGACGAGCTGCGGACGTTCTTCAACGTCATCCGACCGCAGGCCTTCGTGCCGATCCATGGTGAGTATCGGCACCTGCGGGCCCACGCCGAGCTCGCCAAGGAGATGAACGTCCCCCAAATCGAGGTGTGCGAGGACGGCGACGCCATCGTCGTCGACGGTGACAGCCTCCGTCGGGAGGAGCGGGCGGTCCCGGCCCGGTACGTGTACTTCGACGGCACCACCGACGTCTCCCAGTCGGTGATCCGCGCCCGCGGCAAGCTCGCGGACGACGGGGTGGTGGTGGTCACCGTCGGCGTCGACCTCTCGGACTCGAGCGTCATCCTCGGCCCCGACGTCGACCTCCACGGCGTCGTCGAGGCTGCCGACGAGGACGCCCTCGAGAAGGCGATCGCCATCGAGGTGACGAAGGCGATCACGTCCATCAAGAAGAAGCCGGGCCTCAAGCAACTCCAGGACGCCACTCGTCAGGCCGCCCGCAAGGTCATCCGGGAGCACTCCCAGCGCAAACCGGTGGTGATCCCGGCGATCCTGGAGGTGTGAGCCCCGGCGGCCGCCGGAGCGACTCGAACCGGCCTGCGGCCGGAACTCGTAACCGGAAATCCCCCCGCCAGGGGGACCTCCTCTCTTGTCGACCCGGCAACTCGCGGTCAGGTCTCGCGCGGTGCGCGCGAATCCACCCACTGCGCGGCGCCTCTGGTACGGTGCGCGGCACATGACCAAGCGAGCCTCCTCCCGTTCAGGGGCGAAACGGGCGGGGCGGGGCTCCAAGCACAAGCAGTCACGGATCGGGTCGATGGGCGCCGCGCTGGCGTCGATCCCCACCCGTATCCGCCACCGGCTCGGCCGTCAGGCCGACGACGTGTGGGGTGTCATCCTCCTCGTCACGGCCGGTCTCCTCGGTCTCGCGTTCTTCGGGCTCTCGGGTCCGATGGGACGGGGGCTCGTCCTCGGGCTCACCTTCCTCTTCGGGGCGTGGTCCGTCGTCGTCCCCTTCGTGCTCGTCGGGATCGGCGTCTCGCTCATCGTCGGCCGGTCTCGCCGGTCCCACGGTCGCATGGCCGCCGGGATCTCGATCGCGTTCGTCGGTTGCCAGGCCCTCTACCACCACCTCACCGGCGGACCGGTGCCCTGGGAGATCATCCAGGGTGGCTTCGCCGACGCCGAGCCCGGCGTCATGGGCCTGCTCGACCTGGGTGGTGGCGTCGTGGGCTCGCTCGTCGCCTTCCCCACGGCCCGCCTGCTGGGTACCTGGGGAGCGGCACTCGTCCTGTCGGCCCTGACGATCACGGGGGTCTTGATCGCCGCCCACGTCTCGTTCCGGGAGTTCGTCTTCGCGATCGGCGACTTGTGGAAGGGGCTGTCTCGGTGGATGCAGGGCCTCACCACCACCCGCCCGCCGGTCGTCGAGCGCCGGCCCCACCAACCCGAGATCGTCGGGGCCGGTCCGTCCGAGCAGGGACCGACGCCGGCCTCTCGTCGCCCTGCGAAGCATCGGCCCGCCGACGACGGGGATGTCGTGGTGCCCGACTTCGTGGCCGCCGAGGACGACGAGGACGATGACGAGCCCGTGCCGATGGCCGTGGTCGACACCGCCTACGAGCTGCCGCCGCTCGAACTGCTCGGCACCGGCGAGAGCGTGGTCCACAACCGGCGGTCGCTCGAGCAGACGGCCGACCAGCTCGCCGACACCCTCCGCCAGCACGGCGTCGATGCCGAGCTGACCAAGATCGTGCCGGGTCCGACGGTGACCCGCTACGAGATCGAGCTCGCCGCCGGGGTGAAGGTCAACAAGGTCACGAACCTCGCCCACGACATCGCCTATGCCCTCGCCACCCCCGACGTCCGACTGCTCGCCCCGATCCCGGGCAAGTCGGCAATCGGCGTGGAAGTGCCCAACCGGCAGCGCCGACTCGTGACGCTGGGCGACGTGCTCGGGTCCGAGGAGGCCGAGCGCGCCCAGCATCCGCTCTCGGTGGGGCTCGGGATGGACATCTCCGGCAAACCTCTCATGCTCAACCTCTCCGAGCTGCCCCACGTGCTCATCGCCGGGGCCACCGGCGCCGGCAAGTCGTCGTGCATCAACTCGTTGGTGACGTCGCTGCTGATGCGCACCCACCCCGAGGACGTGCGACTGATCATGGTCGACCCAAAGCGGGTGGAGTTGGGCCAGTACAACGGGGTGCCGCACCTCCTCACCAAGGTCATCACCAACCCCCGCAAGGCGGCCGACGCCCTCAAGTGGGCGGTCGAGGAGATGGACCGCCGCTACGACCTGCTGGCCGACGGTGGCGTGCGCGACATCGTCGGCTACCGCCAGAAGCTCGACGCCGGCGAGCTCGACCCGGACGGCTTCGACCGGTTCCCCTACCTCGTCGTGCTCATCGACGAGCTCAACGACCTCATGATGGTGGCAGGCCGAGAGGTGGAGGACTCGGTGGTCCGCATCGCCCAGATGGCCCGCGCCGTGGGCATCCACCTCGTCATCGCCACCCAGCGGCCGTCGGTCAACGTCATCACCGGTGTCATCAAGGCCAACGTGCCCTCCCGACTGGCATTCTCGGTGGCCTCCCAGACCGACTCCCGGGTCATCATCGACTCGGCCGGCGCCGAGAAGCTCGTCGGCATGGGTGACATGCTCGTCGTCACCGCCAAGGAACCCCGTCCCCGCCGCATCCAGGGGTGCTGGGTGGAGGAGGACGAGATCCACGCCGTGGTCGACTGGGTGAAGGCCCAGAAGGAGGCCCGTTACGAGGACGCCATCATCGCCCAGGCGGCGGAGGCGGCCCGAGCGGCCTCTGCCGAGGAGGACGACGAGGACGAGGTGCTGGTCCGCCAGGCCATCGAGATCGTCGTCTCGAGCCAACTGGGATCCACGTCGATGCTGCAGCGGAAGCTCCGCATCGGCTTCGCCCGGGCCGGCCGCGTGATGGACATCCTCGAGACCCGGGGCGTGGTGGGGCCGTCGCTCGGCTCCAAGGCCCGAGAGGTGCTGTGGACGACCGACGACCTGATGGAGCACACCGATGCGTGACCCCCACACGATCCAGGCGATCCTGCTGTTCTTCGGCAGCCTGCGCGGACGCGCGCGCGAGGAGTGGGACCTGCCCTTTGGCAGGCGGGACGGTCGACTGCGGTGGCGACGGCGGCTCCCCGCACGGGTGCTGGCGTTCCCGGTGGTGTCGCCGGAGCCCGAGGCGATGCCCTCCGAGGAGAGCACCGCAGCCTGAGTAGCGTGGCCCCATGGCCGGCCTCGAATTCGTCACCACCGATCCCCCGAATGCCGGCGTGCCCATGCGTCGATTCGACGGGCGCCCGTTCGGCCAGGGGGACGTCTTCCAGCGAAACAACTTCGAGCTGCCCGAAGGCGGTCCGACTTCGTTCGAGGTGGTCGTCGCCGGACGATCGACCCGGACGGTGATGGTCTCGGACCTCCGAGGCATGGAACAGGTGCAGGTGGGGATGATGCTGGAGTGCGCCGGCCATGCCCGCACCGGTATGGACCCGGTGCCCGAGGGCACCCCGTGGGGGATGGGCGCCGCCTCGCCGCTGGTCGTCAGGGGTGTCCCCCTCACGGAGGTCCTCGACGACCTGCCCGACGACGTCGTCGAGGTGGTCTTCACCGGGATCGACCACGGCGAGGTACCCGAGGACGGCGAGGTCCACTATCAGTTCTCGCTGTCACGCGAGGAGGCGACCCAGCCCGGTCCACTGCTCGTGCTGGAGATGAACGGGACACCGCTCCGCATCGAGCGTGGAGGCCCCGTGCGCCTCGTGGTCCCCGGCCAGTACGCCATGAAATCGGTGAAGTGGCTCACCAGGATCGAGGCGGTCACCGAGCCCTTCGAGGGCCACTTCGTCCGCAAGTACCGGTACTACGACGACACCCGGTTCGACGGGGTGGAGCCGGTCGGCCCGATGCTCGTGCGGGCGGTCGTCGCCGCACCCCGGGCGGGGGAGGACGTGTCCGCCGGACGCCTCGTCGCCAAGGGGATGGCGTGGACCGGCACCGGCGAGGTGGAGTTGGTCGAGGTCTCGCCCGACGGAGGCAGCACGTGGATCCCGGCGTCACTGGACCGCCGGGAGGGCTCCGTGGTGTGGGAGGCCGAGCTGGAAGTCCCCGTCGGCCCAACCGAGGTCGTTGCCCGCGCCACCGACTCGGCCGGCAACGTCCAGCCCCTCGAGGCGCCCTGGAATCGCAACGGCTACGGCAACAACGCCGTCCATCGGGTCCCCATCACCGCCATCTGACAGCTCCAACCCTGGGTTGTGAGCGTCGGCCGATCGACGACCCAGGGTTGTGGGCGTCGGAATCCGACGCTCAGGGCCCCCGGTTCAGAAGTCGACGCCGACCGCCGCGCACAGGAAACCCATGAACGGGGTGGCGTGACCGATCATCCCGACGTAGGTCGGTAGGAAGTCGTCGCTCGTCACCGTCGCCTCGTCGAGTGACGTCATGGCGATGAACGACCGCAGCTTGAGGTCCTCGATGAGTGGGTCGTCGGCTTCGTAGCCCTTGGGTGGCCGCTTCAGCGGGTTGTGGGGGTCCACGGTGAACACCCCGTCGAGCGCCGCCTTGGCCGACACCCACTCGTCCCGGTGCTCGTCGATGTGGGCCCGGATGGCGTACTGCACCTTGGTCTCGGGCGCCCACAGCCCCACCCCGGCGAAGCAGCTGTCCGGCTCGAGGTGCAGGTAGTAACCCGGGGCGTGGGCGTCCTTGGCCCGCTCGTGGCGGAAGTGGAGGGCGGCGTTGGTCTTGTAGGGGGTCTTGTCAGCTGAGAACCGAGTATCACGGTGGATGCGGAACATGGAGCCGCCCTGGGTCTTGGGGATCGCCCGGAAGTGGGGTGAGATCTCGTGGAGCGGCCCCGCCATGGCCTCGATGAACTCGAGGCACGGCTCCTTGACGTCGGCCTCGTAGCGATCCCGGTTCGCCTCGAACCAGTCGCGGGTGTTGTTGTGTGCCAACTCCTCGAGGAAGTCGAACAGTTCGGTGCCGAAGAGTCCCATGGCCGCAACCTACGTCAGAAGAAGACGGCGAGTCCGGCGGCCACGGCGAGGATGAGCGGCCAGTCCCAGCCGCCGATCGGGATCCCCCGGGCCCGGCGGGCCCCGAACCACGCGGCAGAGGCAACGAGCAGGGGCCCCCACACCGGCACGATCGGGACGAAGAACCCGACGACGCCGAAGACGGCGGCGATACCGGCGAGCCCGGCCAGACTGTTCCAGAGCGCCCGACGCTCCGGGGGTAGCCGCTCGAAGGCCGGGAGGGTGTCATCGGGCACGGGGGAACGGTAGGCAGGTTGGTGGGTCCCGGCGTTCATGCCGCCCGAGCTCCACCCGAGCCGGGTGTCGATCTCTTCGTGGGACCGGTCCTACCGATCCGCACCAACGACAGCTGTGTCGGAGATGGACCCTCGCCCACGAGTTGTCCCATGCAGTGTTCCCACTCGCCCGCATTCGTCGGCACCGTCGCTCCCGAAGGCGTGGCGATCCGTTCGGCGGGGGAAGGCTCATGTCCAATGAGCGGACCCTCCCGGTGATGGATGCCGTCAGTCGTCGGTGGGCGAGCAGGTGCTGGAGTCCTGGTCGGGCGGACGCCGATGACGATCGATCCGGTTGACGCGTGAGGTACGTATGACCAGTGACTGAGGAAGACGGTGTCGAGTTCGGTTCCCGGGCGCGCACCTTCCTAGGCAGTGATCCCTCCGCTCCTGGCGGATACCCCTGAAGGAGACCCACACACATGCGACGATTCATGAAGCTGACGGCGCTGATCGCCGCCCTCGCCCTGGTGGCGGCGGCATGCGGAGGCGACGACGAGACCAGCGTGCTCGACGTTGCCGTGGAGAACGGCCAGTTCTCGATCCTCATCGCCGCCATCGAGGCGGCCGACCTCGAGGACACCCTCGAGGGCGAGGGCCCCTTCACGGTCCTGGCTCCCACCAACGCCGCGTTCGAGGACGCCCTCACGGCCCTCGGCCTGACCCAGGACGAGTTGCTCGAGAGCGAGTTCCTCGCCGACATCCTGACCTACCACGTGCTGCCGATCGAAGCTGACTCGCAGGCCGTGTCGGCGCTCGACGGCGAGATGGTCGAGACCGTCAACGGCGCCTCGATCTCCATCGCGGTGAGCGGCGGCACGATCACGATCGACGGCACGGCCGAGGTCGTCTCCGCCGACCTCGAAGCCGACAACGGCATCGTGCACGTGATCAACGCCGTGCTCCTGCCGCCGGACGTCGCCGACGCCCTCGGCGTCGCTGCCGGTGACACGACCACGACCACGGAGGCCGGGGAGACCACGACGACCGAGGCGGAGGAGACCACCACCACGGAGGCGGATGAGACCACGACGACCGAGGCGGAGGAGACCACGACGACCGAGGCCGCCGGCGAGACCATCGCCGACATCGTGGCCGGCAATGAGGACTTCTCGACGCTGCTCGCCGCCGTCGAGGCCGCCGATCTCACCGAGGCCCTGGCCGACCCGGAGGCGACGCTCACGGTGTTCGCCCCCACCAACGAGGCGTTCGAGGCGCTCCTCGTCGAGCTCGACACCACCGTCGAGGACCTCCTGGCGAGCCCGGACCTCGCGGACATCCTGCTGTACCACGTGCTGGGCCAGGTCGTCACCTCCGGTGACATCGCCGAGGCGGGGACCGAGGAGATCACCGTCGAGACCCTCGAGGGGTCCGATCTCGTCATCGTCGTCGGTGATGATGGCAGCGTCGGGTTCTCCGAGACGGATGCCATGGTCACGGAGGTCGACATCGAGGCGTCGAACGGCGTGATCCACGTCATTGACGGTGTGCTGCTGCCGCCGTCGTCGGGCGTCTGAGTCGTCCGGACCGACCAACCGATTCGGGGCCCCGGCCGCGCGGCCGGGGCCCCGGCGCGGCTGAGAGTGGGGAGGTCCCCCCCGAGGGGAGAGAT
>JBFLKR010000167.1:0-5149 GCA_040883295.1 Acidimicrobiia bacterium | reverse complement strand
GCGACCTACAGCACCGGGTCGGAGTTCGTCATCGACGGCGGCGCGGTGCTCGGTCCGGTCATGGACATGCCCGAGTAGCGGTCAGGCCGCGACGCCCGTTCGCTCCGACGTGGCGGTGGCGGCCGCCGTCGTCTCGGCGGCGACCGTCACCAGCCCGACTCCGAACAGCCAGGCGGCGTCGGTTTGCAGGGCAAGGATCGCGATGGCGCCGACGACCGCCACCCCGAGGCCGGCGAGTGCCGTCGGCAGCCAGACCCGTCCGGCCGCCCCGGAGGCCAGCGCCACGGCCCCGGCGGAGGCGGCGGTGCCGAGCGCGATGGCCAGCAGCGGGTACCAGGGGCTGATGGCGTCGGATAGGCCGAAGAGGCTGAGGACCGCGAAGAGCGCTGCGTAGACGCCGACGGCATAGGCCGCGGCACCGGCGACGGCGCTCCCGATGATGCGTGGTATAGACATGGCTGCCACCTACCCGGAGCCCAGGAGCCCGAAACGACCCGTCCGAATCCGCCGCAGGCCCGTAGTGGGGGCCATGAGGCGTTGGTGGTTGATCCTCGGAGTGGCAGTGGTCGGCGCGGCGTGTTCGGCGCCGTCGCCCGACGCGGCTTCGACCACGACCACCGAGGCCCAGCCCCGGGACCGGGTTTGGGAGGGGCAGGCCTTCGACCTCTTCGGTCTGGTGCGTATCGAGGCGACGACACCCGACGGTGGCGTCGGCCGATCGACGGTGTTCGACGACGGCGTCGAGCTCGGCGACGGGAATCGGCTGGCCTGGGCCGACGAAGAGACCCCGGAGCCGATCGCCCAGATGACGACAGCCGCCGATTGCACGGAGCTCGGCTTCCTCCTCGACCGATGGTCCGACGTGCTCTACCGCCTCGACGTCTCCGACGCCGAGAAGGCCGAGGCCGACGCCTTCCTGCGCTTCGGCGTCGACCGTTCCGACGAGCTCGGCTGCGGGTACGTGGTCGAGCGAGAGGGTCGAGCGACCCCGTTCCCGTGAGTTCGTAGGCTTGCGGCCGTGGAAGTTGCCGCGGTCGTAGCGCTGGTCCTGGTCGTCGTCCTGGTCGGCTTCCAACTGGCGTTGGCCTTGGGCGTCCCGTGGGGAGCTGCGGCCTGGGGCGGCGCCCATGCAGGGGTGCTGCCCACCGGGCTGCGGGTGGCGTCGGGTGTGGCGGGCGTCGTGGTCTATCCCGCCATCGGCTGGCTGCTCGCCGTGGCGGGTGGGTTGGTCGATCCCGGCTGGGAGGCGCCGGTGTGGGCCCTCTGGGTCCTCGTCGGGTTCTTCGGGCTGGGAGCCGTCGTCAACGCGATCTCGCGGTCCCGCCCCGAGCGCATCTGGGCGCCGGTCTCGTTGTTGCTGGCCATCACCTCCGCGGTGATCGCACTGGGGATGTGACGTCACCCCACCGGGTCGACGTCCCCCGTCCGTTCGAAGACCCGCTTGGCCTTGCCGACCTCCTGGCGGGGGACGCCGCCGGGGTTGCGCACGTCGACGGCGATCCGGAGGCGGACCGACTCCATGAGCTCGGCCGCCAGTCGGGTGGCGATCTCGGCGCGGGCCGGGTCCGAGGCCTCGTGGGCCGTCTCCACCCGGACCTCGACCTCGTCGAGGGTGCCGCGGCGATCCACGACGATGGCGTACTGCCCACCGAGGTCGGGATCGGCGAGCAGCACCGTCTCGATCTCCCGGGGATAGACGTTGATGCCCCGGATGATGAGCATGTCGTCGACTCGACCCTGCAGACGGTCGATGCGGCGGAACGGCAAGCCGCCCTCGGGCGGCAGGAGGCGGGTGATGTCGCCGGTCCGGTACCGGAGTACCGGCTGCGCCTGCTTCGTCAGGGTCGTCAGGACCAGCTCCCCGAGCTCGCCCTCGGCGACTGGCTCGCCCGAGAACGGGTCGACGACCTCGGGGTAGAAGTGGTCCTCGGCGATGACCAGCGTCCCCGGATGGGCGGCCCACTCCGCGGCGACGCCGGGGCCGATGATCTCCGAGAGGCCATAGATGTCGACGGCCGAGTAGTCCCCGCCCCACGCCTCCTCGATCTTGGTCCGCAGGCCCTCCGACCATGGCTCGGCACCGTGGATGCCCCACCGGAGCCCGATGTCGCCCATCAGGCCGTCGGCCTCGGCCCGCTCGGCGAGGAGCAGGGCGAACGAGGGCGTGCAGGCGAGGCCGTCGACGCCGAGGTCGGCGATGAGTTGGGCCTGGAACCCGGGGTTGCCACCGGAGGCCGGCACCGCGGTGGCGCCGAGCGCCTCCACGCCGTAGTGGAGGCCGAGCCCGCCGGTGAACAGCCCGTAGCCGTAGGCCACCTGCACGACGGAGTCGGCGGTGCCACCGGCCAGGGCAAGGGCGCGGGCGTTCACCTCGGCGAACACCGCGATGTCGTCGGCGGTGTAGGCCACGATCGTCGGCTTCCCCGACGTGCCCGACGACGCGTGGACGCGGACGACGTCGGTGAGCGGCACGGCCAGCATGCCGGTGGGATAGGCCTCGCGAAACTCCGCCTTCTCGGTGACGGGCAACGTTCCGAGGTCGTCGACGGACCGAACCTCGCCGACCCCGGTGAGTTTTCTCGCCCAGAACGGCGAATCGACTGCGCGCAGTCGCTCGATGAGGGCCGCCAGGCGCTCGGACTGGGTCCGGCGGAGCTGGTCGGTGCCGAGGTCGGTGAAATCGGTGGGATGGATGGGCGTCGTCACGCCCCAGACGCTACCGAGCCGATCGGGCCGCTTCCGCCCGGTCGACGAGTTCTTCGGCGCTCGAGAACTCGATCAACGTGCCGAATCGATCCCCGAGGCGTGACCGGACCACGGAGGGGGCGTCGACGTGGACGGCGACGAGGTCACAGCTGGCATCGTCCTGGGCATGCACCGCCGATTCGTCGGCCGGTAGCGCCAACACGTCGAAGCCGACCTCCCGCAGCAACGTCGTGGCCCGCCCATCACCGCCCACCACGAGGACGCGGTGGCGGGTGGCGCGGTCTCGGATGGTGAGCGCCCGCAGGGCCAGCACGAGCCGCCTCACCTGGTCGCGGGTTCGTTCGTCGGTGAGGCGCAGGTCCTCGTCGAACTTGGTCCACGCGTCGGCGACGAGCACCTCGGGCTTCTGGACGGCCAGCAGGTCGTTGTGGCGGGCGATGTCGCGGAAGTGCTGCTGGGCCCGGGCGGTACCGAGGCGGCCCCCCGTCCCGAGGATGGCGAGCGGCATGCCGTCGATGGGTGGGTCGGGCTGGCGCGACAACCAGTCCCAGGCGTTCTTGAGGGCACCGGTCACCGAGTAGTTGTACTCGGGGGTGGCCACCAACAGGGCGTCGGCCTCGGCTACCCGGGCCCGCAGCCGCGACACCGATGGCGGGAAGCCGTGGGCCCGTTCCTCGTCGCGGTTGTAGATCGGCACGTCACCGATGTCGGCGAGCTCGAGGACCATGTCGGCGGGCATCTCCTCACCGGCGGCCCGGAGCAGCGCGGTGTTGTACGAGCCCCGTCGGAGGCTCCCCGAAATGCCGACCACGGTGAGGGGGATGGGTCCGGTCACGGCGCCGAGCGTACGGCGTCGCGCCCGATCCACTCGCGGCTCACCACCGAAGGATGGCGGCGACGTCCCCATCGCCCGGCAGCTCATCGGGCTCCACCACGTGGAGGCGACCACCCCGCGACCACACCGCCGAGCCGGCGATGTCCAACAGGTCCCGGTCCCCGGCACGTCGCTCGGGGTGGACCTCGGCCCTACCCCCGTCGGTCACGGCTCCCCAGGCCTGCGTCCGCGATGGCAGGAAGAGTGTCGCTACGCGACCGGCCAGGGCGGCGGGAACCACGGTCTCGATGCCGGACACGGCTCGATCGCCGGCGGCCCCGAATGCCGCGAGGTCGGCGGTCAGCCGCTGGGCGGCGATGGGCTCGGTGATGGCGGTCGCTTGTCGATGGAGGTCGGCGTCCGATTCCAGGTCCGGGTTCCCGGAGAGGTGGACGTCCATCAGCCGTGGCACCCGGGAGATCGATCGGTACGTGGCCACCAACTCGTCCACCCCCGCCAGCATCACGGGCGTGGCCGGATCGATGAGGCTCACGATGCCCTTGTCGACGGCCCGTAGGAAGGCCTCGGTCCGGGTCTGGTCGAGCCGGTTGGCGCCGCCGCCGTGGCCGTGGAACGACGCCACGACCCGGCCACGCCCCACCTTGGACATCGAACGGTGCTGCAATTGCGGCTCGGGGTCGGAGAACCGCATTGCCTCCTCGACGTCGGCAGGGATGCTGTCGGGCAGGTCGACGGCCTCGACCGAGTACCGGTCGGCCCACAGCAGGCGGACGTGTTGGCGGCTCAGGGCGAGGATGTGGAAGGCCCGGGAGCCGGCGAGGATCGGCCAGAGCGGCTTCACGTGGAAGGCGTCGGACACCGTGGTCAGCTCATCGACGGGGCTGGGCAGTCGGAAGGTCTGGGTCCCGTCGCGGTCGATGAAGACGGCGAGGCCGTCGTCCTGGTGTTCCCAGAACACCGACGACCGCTCCAGGTGGCGGGCTTCGGTCAGGAAGTCGTCGGCCTCGGGCGGGCGGAGTCCGGCGGCGACGAGCTCCGAGCGGGCCTCGCCGAGCAGGCGGCGGAACCGGATCGGGTCCTGGTCCTTGTCGGCGCCTGCTCGGTGGGTGGGTTGGTAGAGCGTGGCCCGAGGCCCGGTGCCGGGCGCCAGCAGCGACTCCATCGTGGCTGCGGTGATCAGGTCCATCCGGGCTCCTCCGTTGCGGCTACCCCCATTCTGCGCGATTCGCGCGGGCGTGTGTTCCGGTGGTGGCCCTGTCGGCTCCATCGGGGGGGGGATCAGTGCCGGCGGCGGTCTCGTCGGTTCCGGCGGTGGGGGCCCAGGGCCACGAGGGCCCGGACGCCGAGCCCGTTCAGGATGCCGACCACTGCGAGGACCGAGAAGACGACCACCCAGTCCGCCGTGGCCAGGTCGGTTCCCCGGCCCGCCACCCCGGGGAGCGCCAGGATCACGAGGCCGACGCCCAGACCGGTGACCGCACCATCCCGAGCCGCCGTCCCCCAGTGCCGTCCCCGGCCATCCGCCGACGCATAGATGCCGGCACGCCACCAGACGATCACCGCTCCGGTCGCGAGCATCGGCACGAGCCACAGGAACCCGATGGGGGG
>JBFLKR010000166.1:0-6025 GCA_040883295.1 Acidimicrobiia bacterium | reverse complement strand
CACGGCATCACCGCCTCGTCGTACTCGATGGCGGCCGTCGCCGACCTCCTCGCCCCCGACCTCTGCTTCGTGGCGGTCGACCTCCGCGGTCGCGGGGACTCGGCCGACCTGCCCGGCCCGTTCGGGATGGCCGCCCACGGAGACGACGTGCTCGCCGTCGCCGACGCCATGGGCGTCGACCACTTCGTGGCGGCCGGCCATTCGATGGGGGCCTACGTGGTGACCAACCTGGCGGCCCGCTCGGATCGGGTGGCGGCGGCGGTGCTGTGGGACGGTGGGTTCCCGTTGCCGAGCCCCGAGGGTCTGGACCCCGACGAGGTGATCGAGGTGGTCGTCGGCCCGGCCATCGCCCGCCTCTCGATGACCTTCCCCACCGAGGATGCCTACTTCGACTTCTGGCGAGCCCACCCGGCGTTCTCGGAGTGGAACGACCACCTCGAGGCCTACCTCCGCTACGACCTCGGCGGCGAGCCACCGACGCTGCAGCCCCGCCCGACCGAGGAGGCGGTCCGCTTCGACGGGCGGCAACTGGTCGCGGAGGCGGAGGTGATCGAGGCAGTGCGACGGGTGCCACAGCCGATCGAGCTCGTGCGGGCGGAGCGGGGACTCATGGACGAACCGGGAGGGCTGGTCCCACGCGAGCTGGCCGAGGCGGCCGCCGACGAGATGCCCAACCTGGCCCTCCACCACGTCGACGCCAACCACTACACCCTCCTGCTCGGCGAGGGTGCCGAGGCGGCCGCCGCGGCGGTGGAGCGGGCCGTGACCCGGACGGCATGAAGACCATCGGCCTCCTCGGGGGGATGAGCTGGGAGTCGTCGGTCCTCTACGAGCGACTCATCAACGAGGAGGTACGCCACCGTCTCGGGGGGCTGCACTCGGCCGACCTGCTGGTCCGCTCCTATGACTTCGCCGAGATCGAGGCGCTGCAACGGTCCGGGGAGTGGGAGCTGGCGGGGCAACTGCTCGCCGAGGACGCCCAACGACTCGAGTGGGCGGGCGCCGAGCTCGTGCTGCTCTGCACCAACACGATGCACAAGGTCGCCCCGGCCATCGAGTCGGCCATCGGCATCCCGTTCCTCCACCTCGCCGACGCCACCGCCGACGCCGTCGCCGCCGCCGGGGTGGACCGGGTGGGCCTGTTGGGCACCCGGTTCACCATGGAGGAGCCGTTCTATCGCGATCGGCTGGCCGCCCACGGTCTCGTCGTCGACGTCCCCGACACCGACGACCGGGCACTGGTCGACCGGGTCATCTTCGACGAACTCGTCCGCGGCGAGGTCCGGGACGACTCGCGGACCGCGTACCTCGAGGTCGTGGACCGCCTCGTGGAGACGGGTGCCGAGGGCGTGATCGCCGGCTGCACCGAGATCGAGTTGTTGATCGGCCCCGACGACGTCGAGGTGCCATTCTTCCCCACGACGGCGATCCACGCCGCCGCCGCGGTCGACGCCGCGCTGGCGGTCTGATCGATTGCGGCCGCCACCGGCGACAATGACACCCGTGCAGCACGCCGATCTCGCCGTCATCGGGGCCGGGCCCGCCGGGGCGGCCGCCGCCATCGCCGCCGCCCGCCAGGGCGTCGACGTCGTGGTCTTCGACAAGGCCCCCCACGGCCGGGACAAGGTGTGCGGCGACGGTCTCACGCCCCGGGCGGTCGGGGCGCTCAACGAGTTGAAGATCGACCTGTCCGATGCCCACCACATCGACGGCCTGCGGATGATCGCCAACAAGACGGTGCGGGAGCTCCCATGGCCGGCCACCGACCGGTTCCCCGGCCACGGGGCGGTCTGGCCCCGCAAGAGCCTGGATGCCGCCATCGCCGACGCGGCGGTGGCCGCCGGCGCCGACATCCGCTGGCAGACCGAGGCAATGCCCATCCTCGAGGGCGACCGGGTCGTGGGCGTCGAGGCCGGCGGCGACCGCTGGTCGGCCGACATGGTCGTCGTGGCGACCGGGGCACCGGGGGCGGTTGCGCGCCTGCTCGGTGCCACCAAGGTCCCCGAGGAGCCATTCGGGCTCGCCATTCGCTCCTATGTCGAGTCGCCCCGCCACGACTCCCGCCACCTCGAGGCGACGCTCACGATGCGCGACGCCAATGGGCACTCGGTGCCCGGCTACGGCTGGCTCTTCCCAGCCGGTGACGGCACGGTCAACATCGGCGTGGGCGCGCTGTCGACGATGAAGGGCTTCAAGGACCTCAACCTGAACTCGCTCATCGACCTCTATCGGGACCAGGTGGATCCCTCGTGGGAGCTGGGCCCCTACCTCTCGAAGCCCCGGGCGTGGCGGCTGCCGATGAGCACCCAGCGCCGACACGGCCCCGGTTGGGTGGCGATCGGGGATGCCGCCGGATTGGTCAACCCGATGAACGGCGAAGGCATCGACTACGGGCTCGAGTCGGGGATGTTGGCCGCCGACCTCTTCGTCAGGGACCCGGCCACGGCACCGGAGCGCTACGACCACCTCGTCGGCGAGCAGTTCGACGCGTTCCTCCGCACGGGCCGCCGCTTCTCGTTCCTCATCGGCCACCCCTGGATCCTCAACACGGGCCTGCGACTGTCCGTCGGCACGCAGGCCCTGGCCGACATCACCCTCAAGGTGATGGGCAACCTCGTGGACGGCCAGACACCCGGGGCCGCCGGGTTCGTGCTGTCGGCCGCCGACCGGATCCTCGCCCTCCTCGACCCGGTCCTCCGCCGCACGCGGGCCTGAGCACCGCCTAGGCCAACAGGACCGCCGCCGTCACCGCGCCGGTGATCCCCACCCATTCGAAGCGGCCGGGCCGCTCCCCCAACAGCGCGATCGCCACCAGGGCCGTCACCGCCGGGTAGAGCGAGGACAACACCGAGACCACCCCGAGCGCCCCGCGCTGGAGGCCGAGGGCGAGCGAGACGTTGGCGGCCATGTCCAGCACCCCGGTCAGCCCGACGATCCACACCGCCCCGCGCCAGTCCGGGATGCCCCCGGCGCGTCGGGCGGTCAGGGCGGCGGCACCGATGGCGATCGGCAGCGTCACCGCCCGGGCGCCGACCAACGGCCAGACCCCGGACTCCACCGAGGTCGCCGAGAGCGCCACGAAGAAGGCGGCGAACGCCAGGCCGGCGCCCACGGCCTGGCCCGCCAGCCGGGGCGAGAGCGAGACCCGGCCGGGACCGGCCAACAGGACGATGGCGACCACCGCGACCACGACCCCCAGCCACTGGCGCCCCGACAGGACCGTGCCCAGGGCGAGGTCGACGACCACCGGCACCGCGGCGGCGACCGCCCCCGTGATCGGGGCGACCACCGACATGGTCCCCGCCGCCAGCGAGGCGTACAGGAGGGCGAGGCCCACCAGCCCGGCGACGCCCCCGAGCGCCCCGAAACCGAGGTCGGCGAGCCCCACCTCGGTGGCCTCGACGACCGCCAGTCCGACCACGAGGACGGGGAGCCCGAGCAGTTGGGATCCGGCCGCGACCCACCACACCGGCAGCCGCCGGGTGGCGATGCCGCCACAGAAGTCGCCCAGCCCGAAGAAGAGCGCCGAGCCGAGGGCGAGGAGGGAGCTCACCTAGAGGCGGTGCTTGGTGTCGGCGACGGTGGCGGGGTCGAGGTCGGCAAGCCGTGCCAGCGCCACGCGCGCCGCCGCCAGCGCCCCGCCGGGTTCCACCACCCGGGCGACGAGGCCGGCCGCCACCGCCTCGGCGGCGGGGATCCGCTCGTTGAGGAGGAAGAGACGGGCGAGCGTCTGGTGGGGCAGTCGTCGACGGAGGACGGCCAGCCCGGCCTCCGGGTAGGCCACCGACAGGCGGGCCGCCGGTATCTCGAAGGCGGCCGTCGCCGAGGCGATGCGCACGTCACAGGCCATCGCCACCTCCACGCCGCCGCCGACACAGCCGCCTTCGACCGCCGCGACGACCGGCACCGGCAGGTCGAGCATCGCCGAGCGGAGGGCGGTCAACGCCGCCGCGAGACCGGTCGGGTCGCGCCGGAGGTCGGCGAGATCGGCACCGCCGCAGAAGGTGCCGCCGGCGCCCGTGAGCACGATGCCGCGGACCCGCGACGCCGCCTCGACCAGCTCGAGACGGAGGGCATCCATGGCCTCGATGGAGAGGGCATTGGCCCGATCGGGTCGGTCGATGGCGACGACGGCGACGACGCCGTCGTCCGAGGAGGTGATGGAGGAGGCCGGCACGGATCGACACGCTACCCCCCGTAGGCTCGGGCCCGTGGACCACGCCGCACGCCGTCGTCGCCTGCTCGACGCCCTCGACACCACCGACGGGGTCGTGCTGCTCCTCGGGCACCGGGATGCCGCCCGCGACCACGCGGCCGACCAGTACCCGTTCCACCAGGATGCGTCGTTCCGCTACTTCGTCGGCCTCGACGAGCCCGATGCTGCGGTGGTGATCGACCCCGACACCGGCGACACGACGCTGTTCGGCACCGAACCGGACCTCGACGACGTCCTGTGGCACGGGCCGCGACCACCGCTGGCCGAGCGGGCGCAGGCCGCCGACGCCGACCACCACCGGCCACTCGCCGACCTGACCGACGCCGTGGCGGGCCGATCGGTACTCACCCTGCCCTCGACCCGCGAGACGCAGGCCGCCGACCTCCGACGGCTCCTCGGACCCGACCATCGGCCGTCGGAGGCGCTCATCGCGGCGGTCGTGGCCCTCCGTGAGGTGAAGGAACCGGAGGAGGTCGCCGAGGTGGAGCGGGCCGTCGCCGCCACCGCCACCATCCACGCCGCCGCCATGGCGGCCGTCGCCGAGGGTCGGCCCGAGGCCGACGTCGTGGCCGAACTCGAGGCCCTGTTGGCCGCCCATCGCCTCGAGTGGGCCTACTCGCCCATCTTCACGGTCCGCGGCGAGGTCCTCCATCGGCTCGAGCACACCGACCTCATGGCCCGCCGCGACCTGCTCCTGTTCGACGGCGCCGTGCGCTCCGAGCGGGGCTACGCCGCCGACATCACCCGGACCCTGCCCGTCTCCGGGCGATTCGAGGGTCGGGGGCGCGACCTCTACGAAGTCGTCCTCGCCGCCCAGACCCGGGCCCTGGAGCTGCTCGCCCCCGGTGTGCGCCACCTCGACGTCCACCGGTCGGTGGGTCGGGTCGTGCTGGAGGGCTTCGCCTCCCTCGGCCTGTGCCGCGGGGACCTGGACGCGGCCGCCGAGGCGGATGCCTACGGCGTGGTCTTCCCCCATGGCCTCGGCCACCTGCTGGGGCTCGAGACCCATGACATGGAGGGGCTGGGCGAGGACCGGGTCGGCTACGACGCCGAGACCACACGGCCCGAGACCTTCGGGCCCTCCAACCTGCGGATCGGGAAGCGACTCCGGACCGGGATGGTGCTGACGGTGGAACCCGGCGCCTACCTCATCGGGCCGCTGATCGAGCGCTTCGCGGCCGAGGGGCGGTTCACCGGCTTCTGGGACTACGACGCGCTGGCCGACTGGGTCGGGATCGGCGGGGTGCGAATCGAGGACGTGGCGCTGGTGACCCCCGATGGGGTCCGGGTGCTCGGGCCCCCCATCCCCAAGTCGATCGACGCCGTCGAGGCGGCGATGGCGGGCTAGTCCCGCGTCGCCCGGGCGGCGGCGGCCGCCAATCGATAGGCCTCGTCGGCGGCCCCCCGCGACCCGTGGGCGAGGTCATCGGCGGCCATCTCCACCCCCAGGGCGATCGTCCAGGCGAGGATCCGCTCGCGATCGACGCCGAGCTCGGACCCGAGCACGTCCGCCACCCTTCCCACCGTCCGGGCATCGGGACGGGGGCCGACGACCGACCGCACCACCTGGCGGAGGTCGGCAGCCGCCTCGCCCACGAGGGGCTTCGGGTCGATCGCCGCCCATCCACCGCCGCGGGCGAGCACGTTCCCGCCGTGGAGGTCGCCGTGCAGCAGCACGCGACGGCGGGTGCCGGCACCCGCCCCCCGGAGCGGCACCGTCGCCTGGCGGGCGGCCCCGGGGTCCCACCCCCCGTCCACCCGACGCGCGGCGCGGCGCTCCGCCCGTGTCGGGGCGGGGTCGGCGGGGGT
>JBFLKR010000165.1:0-2580 GCA_040883295.1 Acidimicrobiia bacterium | reverse complement strand
GAGGCGCTCCTCTTGGTTCGACCCTTGTGAGTCAAGTCACAAGCATACCCCGGGGAGTACGCAATGTGAACCCTTGATCGACCGTTTTCATCCAGGGCGTCGGCGACCGGAGACACTGGGCCCCGTCGCCGAACCACCGCAGGAATTCGACACCGAGTCCTCCGACCGCCATCCCGTCGATCGCCCAGCCCTGCAGGCGGAACGAGCACCGCCGAGACGAGTCCGAACCGCCGGCGTGGCGTGCCTGCTCGTCGCGATCATCCCGATCGGCAGCCCGTCGGGACTCGCTCGGACGACGGACGGCTAGGGCGTCGAGCCCTCCCCCGTCGTCGCCGTGCAGGCAGCGTGGCCGCACATGCAGTCGTCGCCCGACGGGTCCGAGATCCCCATGCGACAGGTGGGGCCGCAATAGGGATCGACGTCGGTGACCTCGCAGGTGCAGGGGTCGTGGGCACAGGTCATGGGATGGCCTCGGCTCGCGGACGCTCCCCCACCCTAGGAGATGCCGGCCGCAGTTGGCCCGACGACGTCGGCGGGCCACCGACCCGAGCGCAACGACCGGTGACGGGAGGACATGGGGCCAACGACGCGGGGGGACCGGGCTCGGCCCGGTCCCCCCGCCGTCGGACTCGGCTGCGACTCAGTCGAGGTCGAACCGGTCGAGGGTCATGACCTTGTCCCAGGCCGCCACGAAGTCGTGGACGAACTTGTCGCGGGCGTCGTCGGTGGCGTACACCTCCGCCAGCGCCCGGAGCTCGGAGTTCGAGCCGAACACGAGGTCGACCCTGGTGCCGGTCCATCGGACGTCGCCGGTGCCCCGATCACGGCCCTCGAAGACGTCCTCGGACTCCGAGGTCGGCGCCCACTCGGTCGACATGTCGAGCAGGTTGACGAAGAAGTCGTTCGTCAGCATGCCGGGCCGGTCGGTGAACACCCCGTGGCCGTTGCCGCCCACGTTGGCGCCGAGGACCCGCATCCCGCCGACGAGGGCGGTCATCTCGGGGGCGGACAGCGTCAGCATGAAGGCCTTGTCGACCAACAGGTGCTCGACGGCGAGGGCGCTGCCCTTCTGGGAGTAGTTGCGGAACCCGTCGGCGATCGGCTCGAGGACCGCGAACGACTCCACGTCGGTCTGCTCCTGGGTGGCGTCGGTGCGGCCGGGGGCGAACGGGACGGTCACGTCGTGACCGGCGTCGCGAGCCGCCTGCTCGATGGCGGCACAGCCGCCGAGCACGATGAGGTCGGCCAGGGAGACCGCCGTCTGACCGTCCTGCGACCCGTTGAACGAGCGCTGGATGCCCTCGAGCACCGAGATCACCTCGGCGGTGCCTGCGTTCAGGTTGACGTCCCACTCGGCTTGGGGCGACAGGCGGAGGCGGGCGCCGTTGGCCCCGCCCCGCTTGTCCGTGTCTCGATAGGTGGACGCCGAGGCCCAGGCGGTCGTGACCAGCTGGGACACCGACAGGCCGGAGTCGAGGATCTGCGCCTTCAGCGCCGCGATGTCGGCGTCGTCGATCAGCTCGTGGTCGACCGCCGGCACCGGGTCCTGCCAGATGAGCTCCTCCTCGGCCACCCACGGCCCGAGGTAGCGGTCCCGGGGACCCATGTCGCGGTGGAGGAGCTTGTACCAGGCCCGGGCGAACACGTCGGCGAACACGTCGGGGTTCTCGTGGAACCGCTTCGAGATCTCGAGGTAGACCGGGTCCTTGATCATCGACAGGTCGGTGGTCGCCATGACCGGCGACACCTTCTTCGAGGGATCGTGGGCGGCCGGGGGCATGTCCTCTTCGGTGATGTCGACGGGATGCCACTGCCAGGCCCCTGCCGGGCTCTTCACCAGCTCCCAGTCGTACTTGAAGAGCAGGTCGAAGTAGCCGTTGTCCCACCGGGTCGGGTTGGCCGTCCACGCGCCCTCGAGGCCCGAGGTGATCGTGTCGTCGCCCATGCCGGAGCCGTAGGTGCTCTTCCAGCCCAGACCCTGCTCCTCGAGCGGAGCCCCCTCGGGCTCGGCCTCGACGTACTGGTCGGGGTCGGCGGCGCCGTGCATCTTGCCGAACGTGTGCCCGCCGGCGATGAGGGCGACCGTCTCCTCGTCGTTCATGGCCATGCGGCGGAACGTCTCGCGGATGTCGTGGGCGGCGGCCACCGGGTCGGGCTGGCCGTTGGGGCCCTCGGGGTTGACGTAGATGAGGCCCATCTGCACGGCACCGAGGGGGTCGGCGAGTTCACGATCGCCGCTGTAGCGCTCGTCGCCGAGCCACTCGCGCTCGGGGCCCCAGTAGATGTCCTCCTCGGGGGCCCAGATGTCCTCGCGACCGCCACCGAACCCGAATGTGGAGAAGCCCATGGTCTCGAGGGCTCGGTTGCCGGCGAAGATGAGCAGGTCGGCCCACGAGATCTTGCGGCCGTACTTCTGCTTGATCGGCCACAGGAGGCGGCGGGCCTTGTCGAGGTTGGCGTTGTCGGGCCAGCTGTTGAGCGGGGCGAAGCGCTGGGCGCCGGTCCCGCCGCCACCGCGACCGTCGTGGATGCGGTAGGTGCCGGCCGCATGCCAGGTCATGCGGATGAAGAAGCCGCCGT
>JBFLKR010000019.1:0-10006 GCA_040883295.1 Acidimicrobiia bacterium | reverse complement strand
GTCGGCGTACTGCTCGGGGCGCATCGGCATCGTGGGGTACCAGCCGTCGCCGTACTCGCCGGTCAGGCGGAGCATCCGGGGCCCGTGGGCGGCCACCCAGATCTCGGGGACGCGACCCTGCGCCGGCCGTAGGTCCATGACGGCGTCGGGCAGATCCCAGAACTCGCCGTGGAACTCGAACGGCCCCTCGGCCCCGAAGCAGGTGCGGACGATGGCCAGCGCCTCCTCGAGCCGGGACACCGGCCGTTCGAACGAGAGGCCGTAGGGCTCGACGTTCTCGCGCTCCCCGGCACCGATCCCGAGGATCGGGGGCCGCCGGGTGAGGTGGGACAGCGTGAGCGCGGCCTGCGCCAACAGCACGGGGTGTCGACGGATGGGCTCCGTCACCCCGATCGCCAGCTGCATCGTCCCGGCCCGGGCGGCGAGGTGGCCGGCGAGCACCTGCCAGTCGAAGTAGGCGTGGGGCGAGCCACCACCCTTGGCGAGCCAGGTGAACGACGGCGTCCAGAGCTCCCGGGGGAAGAACCCGAGGAAGTGGTCGACGATCCAGGCCGAGTCGAAACCGGCCGCCCGGGCGGCCCGGAGGGCGGCGGTGGTGCGGCTGAGCGGCGGCTGGGTGCCGACGCCGATGCCGACGGCGAGGGGAGGTACGGCCATGGCGGCGACGCTACCCACGCGAAGGGGCCCCGCCGAAGCGGGGCCCCTCCATCGATGTCCGTGATCGGTCGATCAGGACACCGGGTCCAGGGTCTCGGGGGGAGCGACCTGCTCCTGGAACTCCGGGTAGGCCAGTGACCCGTGCTCCATGTGATCGAGCCCGGCACGCTCCTCCTCCTCGCTGACACGCAATCCCCAGATGGCGTTGAGGACCCTGAACACGATGGTGGAGGTGACGAACACCCAGCCGGCGATGGCCAGGACGCCGATCGCCTGGATGCCGAGCAGTTCGGCGCCGCCGCCGTTGAACAACCCGCCCTCGAACTCGAAGAGCCCGACGGCGAGCACGCCCCAGATGCCGGCGGTTCCGTGCACCGAGATGGCGCCGACGGGATCGTCGATCTTGATCCGCTCGAGGCCGACGATCGACACGACGACGATCAGACCAGCGACGAGGCCGATGATGACGGCCGACAGGTTCGTGACGTTGGCGGTCCCGGCGGTGATGCCGACGAGGCCGGCGAGGACGCCGTTGAGCGTCAACCCCACGTCCGGCTTGCCGTACAGCGGGTAGAGCCAGCCGACGAGCATGGCCGCCACCCCGCCGGCAGCCGCCGACAGCGTGGTGGTGACGGCGACCGAGGCGAAGTCGGCGCCGACCGCGGCCAGCGTCGAACCACCGTTGAAGCCGTACCAACCGAACCACAGGATGAACACACCGAGCGCACCCAGCAGGAGCGAGTGGCCGGGGATCGGCTGGGGGTTCCCGTCCTTGTCGTACTTGCCGAGACGGGGGCCGATGACGAGCACGCCGGCGAGGGCCGCCATGCCACCGGTCAGGTGGACGATGCCGGAGCCGGCGAAGTCGATGAATCCGAGGTCGCCGAGCCAGCCCTGGCCGGACCACACCCAGTGGGTGACCACCGGGTAGATGAGACCGGTGATGAACGGCGTGTACATGAGGTAGGCCGAGAACTTGGTGCGCTCGGCCATGGCCCCCGACACGATGGTGGCGGCGGTGGCGGCGAACACGACCTGGAAGAACCACTCCACGGAACGGTCCGGGTTGTTGAAGAAGAACTCCCCGTAGCCGACGAACCCGCCGAGCGTGGAGCCGCCGTAGGCGAGGCCGAAGCCGACAGCCCAGTAGATGAGCCCGCCGACCGAGAAGTCCATCACGTTCTTCATGACGATGTTTGCCGCGTTCTTGGCCCGGGTGAACCCGGCCTCGACGAGGGCGAACCCAGCCTGCATCAACATCACGAGGATGCCGGCCACCACGATCCAGACGTTGTCGACGGCCGTCGCGACCTCCTCGACGGTCTGGGCCGCCGCCGGCAGGGCCAGCGGGCCCACCAGTGCGGCGGCGCCGGCCGCCATCACGATCGTCAATCGTCGTCTCATGCTCCTACCTCCATGGGGATTGCCAGTTGGCCGGCGAGACGGTACGAGCGAGCCTTTTCCTGCCGTTTTCCCGACCGTTGCGGCCCCGCGAAGCTCGTGTTTCCGGCCTGTTACGCGCCCGCCGGAGCCCGGTGCCCCGAATCGACACGTAGGGTGAGGGGATGCCCGACGCCGACCTCCTCGCCGAGATCACCGACCTGCGGCGCCGCATCCACCGCAATCCGGAACTGGGCAACAAGGAGTACGCCACCACCCAGGCCGTCTCCGAGGTCCTGACGGCCCACGGGGTGCCCCACACCATCCGGGAGGCCCAGACGGGGCTGGTCGCCGAGTTCGGCGGCGACGGACCGGTCGTCGGCTACCGCGCCGACCTCGATGCGCTCCCGATCACCGAGGCGACCGGACTCCCGTTCTCCTCGGCCCGTCCCGGCCTCATGCACGCCTGCGGCCACGACGCCCACACGGCGATCGCCGTCGGAATCGCGGCGAGCCTCGTGGGCGAGGACCTCCCGGGGCGGGTACGGATCCTGTTCCAGCCCGCGGAGGAGATCTTCCCCGGTGGCGCCGAGGCGCTCATCGCCGAGGGCCGTGCCGACGGTCTCGACGCCATCATGGCGCTCCATGCCGACCCGTCACTACGGGCCGGTCAGGTGGGCATCAAGGCCGGGCCGATCACCTCGTCGTCGGACCGGTTCACGGTGGTGCTGTCGGGTCCCGGCGGCCACACCGCCCGCCCCCACGAAACTGCCGACACGCTGCTGGCGGCCGGGAAGCTGCTGTCGGAGTTGGAGGCCTTGTTCTCGCGTCGGGTCGATGCGCGAGTCCGTCGGGCCGTGGCGTTCGGCTCGGTGCACGGCGGCGAGGCCTCGAACGTGATCCCCTCGTCGGTGCGACTGTCGGGGACGGTACGGGTCGCCGACCACGAGGCCTGGCGGGAGATGGGCGCCATCTTCACCGACCTCGTCGGTCAGATCGTGGCGCCGGTCGGCGTGCGGGCGACCGTCGACTACGAGCCCGGCATCGCCCCCGTCGACAACGACGAGCTCGTGGTGCAGATGATCGAGGACGCCGCCCGGACCGTGGTGGGCGACCAGCGAGTCCACACCACCTTCACCTCGATGGGCGCCGAGGACTTCTCCGCCTTCACCCAGGTGGTGCCCGGCGCCCTGCTCCGGCTCGGCTGCTCCGACGGTGGGGCCTTCACCCCGCTCCACTCCGCCGGCTTCGTCTTCGAGGAGCCCGCCCTCGGGGTGGGCATCGACATCGGTGCCGAGAGCCTCCGGCGCCTGTTGGCTCACGCCAACTCGAAGCCCTGATCGGCCAGCGCCACGGCCAGGGTCTCGGCCTCCCCCGGCCGGACCGAGAGGGTGAGGACACCCCCTCCACCATGGCGGCCATGGCGGAGTTGGAGGTCCCGGACGTCGACCCGGCTCTCGGCGAGCGCCGTCCCGACCCGCCCCAACTCACCGGGCCGGTCTTCCAGGATCACCGAGACCGCCACCACCGGTGGGGCGAGGGAGCGGCGGCGCTCGCGTGACTCGGCCAGTGCCGACCGCAGCGCGGACGAATCGGCGGCCTCGACGACGGCGGCGATCGCCCCGAGCCGGTCGGACAACTCCCGCAGTTGGGGGCCGACCTCGGCGGCGTTGGCCACCAGCAACTGCGACCACGCCTCGGGATCCGACAGCGCCACCCGGGTGAGGTCGCGGAACGAACCGGCCGCCAACTCGAGCCGATCGGCTTCGGTGGCGGCATGGCCCAGTAGCGCCCCCGCGACGACCTGCGGGAGGTGCGAGATGGCCGCCACGGCGGCGTCGTGGCGGCCAGCGGTCATGTGGACGGGGATGGCCCCCAACGCCTCGACGAGGCCCTCGACGGTGGCCAGGTCGGCGGGATCGGCGCCATCCGTCACGACGACCCACGCCGCTCCCCGGAACAACCCGGCCGAGGCGTGCTCGGGGCCACCGTGCTCGCGCCCCGCCATGGGGTGGGTGCCGACGAAGCGGCGTCCGGCGGCGGCGGCCAGCACGGGCACCTTCACGCCTGCGACGTCGACGACCAACGCCGGCGTCGACAGCTCCCCGACGCCGGCGATGACGGCGGCCGGCGGTCCCGCCAGCACCACGAGGTCGGCCCCGGCGATGGCCCCGGCCCGGTCGTCGGCCACCGAGTCGATGAGTCCGCGGGTCTCGGCGGTGGCGGCGTGGGCGGGATCGGGGTCCCATCCGACCACCACGTGGCCCAGCTCGCGGAGGCCGGCGGCGATCGACCCACCGATGAGGCCCGTGCCGAGGACGGCGACCCGCATCGGATCAGCCGTGCCCGAGCGCCGACCGAATCGCCCGGACGTCGTCCATCAGGGCGGCGAACTCCTCGGGCAGCAGGGCCTGGGCGCCGTCCACGAGGGCGGCGGCCGGGTCGGGGTGCACGTCGACGAGGATGCCGTGGGCGCCGATCGCCGCCGCCGCCCGCGACAGCGGGGCGACCAACTCCCGACGACCGCCGGAGTGCGAGGGATCGACGAGGATCGGCAGGTGGGACAGGGATCGCACCACCGGCACCGCGGTGATGTCGAGGGTGTTGCGCGACGCCGTCTCGAAGGTGCGGATGCCCCGCTCCACGAGGATGATGTTGGGATTGCCCTCCCGGGCGATGTACTCGGCGGCGCCCAGCCACTCGTCGACGGTGGCCGTGAACCCTCGCTTCAGCTGGACGGGCTTGCCCGACCGGCCCACCTCCTGCAACAGCGTGTAGTTGGACATGTTGCGGGTGCCGATGCGGAGGATGTCGGCGTAGGAGGCGACGAGGTCGACGTGGCGGGGATCGAGCACCTCGGCGATGAACGGCATGTCGAAGGCCTCGCGAGCCTCGGCGAGGTACCGGAGGCCCTCCTCCCCGAGGCCCTGGAACGAGTATGGCGACGTCCGCGGTTTGAAGGCATCGCCCCGCAGGACGGTGGCCCCGGCGGCGCGGACCGCCTCGGCGGCGGCGAACAACTGGTCGCGGGACTCGACGGCGCACGGACCTGCCATGGCGACGAAGCCGTCGCCGCCGATCTCGACGCCGCGGACGGTGATCACGGTGTCTGCGGGGTGGTCCTCGCGGGAGACGAGCTTGAAGGCGGGCATGGATGCCTCGAGAAATGGGGGACTGGCTGTCGGGCGGATGGGAACGGGCGCATTGTGGCAGGGCGAACGGACAGCGCAGCCTCTCGGCAGTCGTACCCTTGCCGGCATGCGCACCGTGCTCGTGACGGGGGCGGCCTCGTGGGAGGGAGCCCAACTGGTCCGCCGACTGGCGGCCCGCGACGACCTGACGGTCGTGGCCGTCGACGAGTTGGCGCCCCGGGTTCCGATCCCGGTCCCCCTGCGGCGCTGGTCGCTGGACTCGCTGGACTTCGCCCGCTGGGTCGTGGAGACGGGGCCCGACGTGGTGGTGCACCTCCAGACCATGGACCGCGCCACCGACCTGGGGACCACCCGCGCCCGGGAGACGGTCGTGCTCGGCGCCCAGGCCCTCTTCGGCGCCCTCGCCCGGCTCGACCACCTCACGCGCGTGGTCGTGAAGTCGGACGCTGCCGTCTACGGGACCGGGCCCCGCCACCCGACGATCGCCGACGACCGGGTGACGCCGTCCAGCGGTCGCGCCACCCGCCACGAGCGGGCCCTGCGCGAGGTCGAGACCTTCGTCGGCCACCTCGACGTCGAGTTGTCGGGGGTGGAGGTGGTGGTCCTGCGCCTCGCCGAGGCCTACGGGCCAACCGTCGACACGCCCTTCGCCCGCCTGCTCCGGCTGCCGTCGGTCCCCGTGGCGATCGGGCGGGACCCACTGCTGCAGCTGCTGGCGGCCGACGACGTGGTCCGCTGCCTGGAGCACGCCATCGATGCCGGTCGACCCGGCACCTACAACGTGGCCCCGGAGGGTCCGCTCTACCTCAGCCAGATCCTTCGACTGTCGGGCGCGGTCGGGCTCCCCCTGCTGCCGTTCCAGCTCGACGCCGCCCACCGGGCCCTCGCCGGCGGCGGTCTCGAGGTACCCGACCACGTGCGCGGCCTCCTCCACCACGGGCGGGTGCTTCGGGTCGACCGGATGGTCGAGGAACTCGGCTTCCACCCGGCCCGGACGACCCGCTCGGTGGCGATGGAGGCGGCGTGAGCGTGCTCGCCCGGCTCGGCAAGGACGAACTGCTGGCGCTGGCCCGGGAGGCCGACCTGCCCGGCCGCAGCCGGATGTCGAAGGACGAGTTGGTGGCCGCACTCGGAGAACGGCTACGGACGACGCCACACGATGCCGGCCACGCCGACGGCGGGGGGCCGAGCCGGGTGCCGGCCCGAGATCGGCGGTGGCTCGACCTCGTCGATCGCGACGGCCTCTGCGACGAGGTGCTGCCGAACGGGGTGGGCTGTGACCTCCCTCCGGTGCGGCAGGCCGATCGCTGCGCCCTCCACGGCGGCATCGACCTGACCGACCTCATCCTCCCCATCCTCGGCGAGTTGGGCCCCCAGACCTGGCCGACGCTCCGCCGCCACCAGCGGCTCGCCTCCTACGACCCCGACCCCCTCGGGCTGGACCCGGTGGCCACCGAGATGCTCTGGTGGGTACTCAGCCACCTCTACCACCGTTGGTTCCGGATCGTGGTGGAGGGCATCGACCACGTCCCCACCGAGGGGCCGGCGCTCATCGTGCCCAACCACGGCGGGGGGGCGCTGCCCTACGACGCCATGATGGTGCAGCTGGCGGTGGCGGAGGAGTCGGCGACCCCCCGGCGGGTCCGGATGGTGGGCACCGAGATCTTCAACATGCTGCCCTGGGTGTCCCATCTCTACCGTCGCTCGGGCGGGGCCTACGCCGCACGCGCCGACGCCGACTGGATCCTGTCTCGGGGCCACCTGCTCGGGGTGTTCCCCGAAGGTGCCGCCGGGTTCCAGAAGCCGCACTCGGAGGCCTACCGGGTCCAACGTTTCGGGCGGGGCGGGTTCGCCGCCACGGCCGCCGCCCACGACGCCCCCATCATCCCGGTGGCGGTGGTCGGCTCCGAGGACGTGCACCCCATCGTCTTCTCGTCGGCCGCCCTGGCCAGGTTGGTCCGACTCGTGTTCCCCGAGCAGCGGGTGGACGAGATCGGCGTCTTCCTCAACCCGATCCCGCTCCCGGTGCAGTGGCGGATCCGGTTCCTCGAGCCGATCCGACTGCCCCCGAACGCCGACCGACTCGACGTGCTCGAGGCCGCCGAGGCGACCCGCAACGCCATCCAGCACGCCCTCGACGAGATGCTGGGGCGGTGACTGCGGGTCAACCGGCGTCGGCCAGGAACAGGGTCCGTGACCAGATCGGCGTGAGCAGGTCGGCGTACGACTCCGGGGTGCCGGTGCCGTTGCGGCCGAACAACGCAATCGACGCCTGCTCCCCCATGAGGGTGAGGGCGAGGGCCGTCCCGGCGGGGTCGAGCTCGGCGTCGATCGCGCCGGCATCCTGGTCTCGGCGAATGGCAGCCTCCGTGGCGTCGGCGAAGCCCCGGACCAGTCGGCGCCACAACTCGCGGACGTCCGGATCGAAGGCGCCGGCGTCGCGGATCGCTTCGAGCGTCGAGCCATGGGGCGCAACGGCCCGGGCATAGGAGAGCAGGTTGCCGTGGATGACCTCGGGTGAGCCGGTCTCGCCCTGGTACCAGCTCCCCGACGCGGCGGCGAGTTCGGCCCCCAGCAACGTGACCAGGTCGGCAACGACGGCGTACACGTCGTCGAACAGCCGATAGAAGGCCGTTCGCGAGATGTCGGCACGGCGCATGATCGCCGAGACGGTCAATCCCGGCATTCCCTCCTCGGCGAGGATGGCCTCGGCGCTCTGGGTGATGGCGTGGCGTGCCGCCACCCTGGTCGGGGTCGGCGGCTCCGTGTCGGCCCGGGCTGGTGCGCCGTCGCCCATCACGACCCCCGTCCCGACCCGGGTCGCCCGACCACCTCCGACGGGGCGCGGCCTTCGGCGAGGAGGCGGCTCATGTGGCGCATGGTCGGATCGACATGGCGGAAGAACGCCTGGTACGAAGGGCACAGGTAGTTGAGGCCCGGCTCGCCGTCGGGCGTGGTGGAGAACCGGTTGCGCGGGCAGCCGCCGTGACAGGCGAAGCGGACGTCACACTCGCGACAGTACCGGGGGAGGGTGTCGCGCTTGGCCCGTCCGAAGGCGATCTGTTGCTCCGAGGCGACGAGCTCCGCCATCGGGGTACGGGTGATGTTGCCGAGCAGGTGGTCGGGTTCGACGAAGTGGTCGCACGAGTAGAGGTCGCCGTTGTGCTCGAGGGCGAGGGCGGTGCCACAGGTCTCGGAGAACACACACAGGCCGGGGGGCTCGCCATGCCAGTTGGCGAGCGCGACGTCGAACATCTGGACGAAGACCTCGCCCACGTCGTGGGCAACCCATTCGTCGAAGACGTCGACGAGGAACCGCCCGTAGCCATCGGGAGCGACGCTCCGGTCGGTCACGCGATCCCCCGCCTGCACGTAGAGCGGACGGCGGTCGCTCCGTTCGGTGCTCCAGCCGAGGTTGGCGAGCGGCAACAGGACCTCGGTCGTGCGCTCGACGATCGGGATGAACTGGATGAACCGGACGTCCATCACGTCCCGGAAGAACCGGTACACCTCGGCCCCGCGGTCCTGGTTGGCGGCATGGACCGTGCACAGCACGTTCACCTCCACCCCCGCGGCGCGCAGGCACTCGTAGCCGGCCATCACCCGGTCGAAGGACCCCCGCCCTCGCTTGTCCACCCGGTAGGCATCGTGGACATCCCGTGGCCCATCCACCGACAGCCCCACCAGGAACCCGTGGTCGGCGAAGAACTGCGCCCACGACTCGTCGACGAGCACTCCATTGGTCTGGATCGTGTGGTGGACGCGCTGCCACGGACGTCGGTGTCGTTCGACCAGCTCGACCGACCGGCGGAAGAAGTCGAGACCCATCATCGTGGGCTCGCCCCCCTGCCACGCCACCGTCACGTCCGGGGTGCGGTGCGCCTCCAGCAACTGCCTCAGGTACGTCTCCAGCAACTCGTCGGCCATCCGGAAGCGGTCGCCCGGATACAGCATCTCCTTGGACAGGAAGAAGCAGTACTCGCAGTCGAGGTTGCAGATCGGCCCGGTCGGCTTGGCCAACAGGTGGAAGGCGGGCGGTGCCGTCGGCACGTCCGGGGCTCAGATGTAGGTGATGTGGAGCCGGTGGAGCTGCCCGTCGAAGGCGAACGGCGCGCGGTCGTGGTAGTCGAGTGACACCGGCGACCCGAGGTCGACACCGACGTCGAACGTCTCCGACGCCGTGAACGCCGCCGGGACCGATCGTTCCACTCGGCCGCGGCCAACCTCGACACCGTCCACCCGGAGGGTGATGGTCGCCGGCGACTCCCGCTCGGCTCCGTCGAACTGCACCTCCACCTGCACCTGGTGGTCGCCCGGCTCGATGGGCGCCGGGGACGACGCCTTGTACCGGTAGAGGCCCAGCATGTTGTACTCGGCCTTGAGGTGGCCACCGTCGAGAAAGGCCGTGAACCCACCGGCGATCCCGCCGACGCAGTACAGCACCCCGGAAGCGGACTCCGCCAGGGTCAGGTCGACCGTGGCACGGGTGGAGAAGCCGGACGTGAACTTCGGTGCCATTGCCTCGGGGATCCGCGCCTGGCCGGGGAAGAACTCCCACTCCGTGAGGCTGCTCGCCCTCGATTCATGCGGGTGAAACAGCAGGTAGAGCCCGGCACCGACCGGCAGCACCTGGTTCGAGGCCGCCTGGACGAGGAACATCTCCTTGAGTTCGGCGAGCTTGTCGGGCATCTCGTCGGCGAGATCGTGGGCCTGCGAGAAGTCCTCGCCGAGGTCGTACAGCTCCCACACGTCGTCGTCGGGATCCCAGCCCACCAACCCGGACGTGTCGGCGACCCACGGCGCCCTGGGGCCGAACG
>JBFLKR010000164.1:0-4777 GCA_040883295.1 Acidimicrobiia bacterium | reverse complement strand
TAGGCGGTCCCGGTGAGTTGCTCCGCGACACCGATGATCGGTCGGATGAGGTCGGTCTCGAAGTTGGATCCGGCGTCCTGGAGCACCATGGCGAGTCGCTCGAGGCCCATGCCCGTGTCGATGTTCTTGCTCGGCAGGTCGCCGACGACGTTGTACGGCTCGTCCTGGATGTTCTGCATGAAGACGAGGTTCCAGATCTCGACGAAGCGGTCCTCGCCCCCGCCGATCGGGCCGCCGTCGGGACCGTGCTCGGGTCCCCGGTCCACGAAGATCTCCGAGGCAGGCCCACACGGGCCGGGAACGCCCATCTGCCAGAAGTTGTCCTTCCCGCCCCGCTGGACCCGGTCGGTCGGCACGCCGATGACGTCGGTCCAGATCTCCGCGGCCTCGTCGTCCGTCTCGTGGACGGTGTACCAGAGCCGCTCGGCGGGGATCCCGAGCACGTCGGTGACGAACTCGTGGGCCAACGAGATCGCCCCCTCCTTGAAGTAGTCGCCGAAGCTGAAGTTGCCGAGCATCTCGAAGAACGAGAGATGGCGATCGGTGGTGCCGATGATGTCGATGTCGATCGTGCGGACGCACTTCTGGACGCTCACGGCCCGGGGGAACGGCGGGGTCTCCTCACCGAGGAAGTACGGCTTGAAGGGGACCATCCCGGCGTTGTTGAGCAGCAGGGTCGGGTCGGTGGGGATGAGCGACGCGGACGGGCGGTACGTGTGCTCCCGTTCCACGAAGAAGTCCACGAAGGCGCGCCGGATCTGGTTGGAGTCCATCGTGGCGGCAGGATAGGGGGCTGGGCCGGGCCTGCGGCCCCCAGCGGTACTTCGGCACGACGGTACGACGGTACGACGTCAGCGGTCGCGTCGGCGGTTCGTCGCGCGGTCCACCTCGGCCAGGCGGTCGGCCACCTCGGCCTCGGCGCCTTGGGTGGTGGGGCGATACAAGGTCTGCTCGCCCACCTCCTCGGGGAAGTACGGCTGGGCGACGACGTGGCCGGTGAAGTCGTGCGGGTACCGGTAGCCCTCGCCATGGCCGAGGGCGGCGGCGCCCCGGTAGTGGGCATCCCGCAAGTGCATCGGCACCGACACGTGGCTCTGCTCCCCCACCAGTCGGCGGGCCTCGCCCATGGCCCGGGTGACGCTGTTCGACTTGGGGGCGGTGGCGAGGGCGACGGCGGCGTGGGAGAGCGCATACGAGGCCTCGGGGAGCCCCACGTAGGCGAGGGCGTCGGCGGCGGCCACCGCCAGCGGCAGGGCGGTGGGGTCGGCCATCCCGACGTCCTCGGAGGCGAAGACCACCATCCGGCGGACGATGAACTCCGGGTCCTCCCCTGCCTCGAGCATGGTGTGGAGCCAGTAGAGGGCGGCGTCGGGGTCCGAGCCCCGAAGGCTCTTGATGAACGCCGAGATCACGTCGTAGTGGGCGTCGCCCGCCTTGTCGTAGCGAATGACCCGCCGCTGGAGCGCCTCCTCGACGTCGGCCACCTCGATCCGATCGGAGCCCCGTCCTGCCGCCACCATGGCGGCGGTCTCCAGCGCGTTGAGGGCGAGGCGGGCATCGCCGCCGGAGCGGTCGGCGAGGGCGTCGCGGGCGCCGTCGCCCAGAGTGAGCCCGTCGCGGATCAGGCCCTCGGGGTCGGTGGCGGCCCGCTCCAGCAGTGCGGCGACGTCGTCGATCGACAACGGCTCGAGTCGGAACAGCGTGAGCCGACTCAGCAGGGGCGCATTGACCTCGAAGAACGGGTTCTCGGTCGTCGCCCCCACGAGCACGACGGTGCCGTCCTCGACCCCGGGGAGCAGGGCGTCCTGCTGGTTCCGGCTGAACCGGTGGATCTCGTCGAGGAACAACACCGTCCGACGGCTGTCGTCCTCGAGTCGGCGGCGGGCGGCAGCGAGCGTCTCGCGCACCTCCTTCACCCCGGCCGTGACCGCAGAGAGCTGGTCGAAGCGAGCATCGGTCTCGGCCGACATGGCCCGGGCGATGGTCGTCTTGCCGGTCCCCGGCGGCCCCCACAGCAGCACCGAGACCAGCCGGCCGCTCCCCACCATCGCCCGGAACGCCGAGCCCTCGGCGAGGAGGTGGCGCTGACCGACCACCTCGTCGAGTCGCTCCGGCCGCATCCGCGCCGCCAGCGGAGCGGCGGCCTGGCGCCGCTCCGCTCGTTGCTCGGCGAAGAGGTCGGTCATGTCTCGGTACCCAGCACTCAGTACTGGGACGACTCCTCGAGCGCGGCCCTCGTCTCGGGTCGCAGATCGAGGCCCAATTCGACGAGCTGGGCCTCCTCGACCGGTGTCGGGGATCCGGTGAGGGGGTCGACGCCGCGCTGGGTCTTGGGGAAGGGGATGACCTCCCGGATCGAATCGGCGCCCACGAGGATGGCC
This sequence comes from Acidimicrobiia bacterium, assembly GCA_040883295.1. Taxonomy (GTDB): domain Bacteria; phylum Actinomycetota; class Acidimicrobiia; order Spongiisociales; family JAENVV01; genus JAHEFX01. The sequence continues at coordinate 2,396 of JBFLKR010000164.1, read as the reverse complement.
ACGAACCGGTCGAGACCGACCGCGAAGCCGGCGTGGGGCGGCGTGCCGTACCGCAAGGCCCGCAGGAACCAGCCGAAGCGCCGCTCGGCCTCCTCGGCGGAGATGCCCAGCACCTCGAAGACCGTGGACTGCACGGCCGGGTCGTGGATACGCACCGATCCCGACCCGAGTTCGGAGCCATTGAGGACGAGGTCGTAGGCCTGGGCGATCGCCTCGGCGGGTCGCTCGGTGAGGTCGGCCACCGACTTCGGGGCGGTGAACGGATGGTGGGCCGGCACCAGGCCCTCATCGGTCTGCTCGAACACCGGGAAGTCGACCACCCACAGGAAGGCGAGCGCCTCGGGGTCATCCGGCGTCCCGAGATGCGCCCGGAGCGCGCCGAGGGCCTCGACGGTGCTCCGCCACGGTCCCGCCACCAGCAGCAGCGTGTCGCCCTCGACCGCCGAGAAGCCATCGACGAGCCCGGCCACCTCGGCCTCGGAGAGGAACTTGGCGACCGGGGACCGGAGGGTGCCGTCCGCCTCGACCACGGCCCACACGAGGCCGGCGGCCCCGTGGGCCCGGGCCCGGTCGGTGAGGTCGTCGAACCCGGCCCGGGAGAGCCCGAGCTGCCCGGCGTTGATGCCGCGGACGATGCCGCCCGCCTCGACGGCGGCTCCGAACCCCCGGAACCCCGTGTCGGCGAAGACCGACGAGACGTCGACCAACTCCATGCCGAAGCGGGTGTCGGGCTTGTCGATCCCGTAGCGGTCCATCGTCTCGCGCCACGACAGCGTCGGGAAGGGGGCCGGGGGCGGGGTGCCCCGGACCGCCTCGGTGGCGGCGACGATCGCCGCCTCGATGGCCGCCCGCACGTCCTCCTCGCCCCAGAACGCGCCCTCGAGGTCGAGCTGGGTGAACTCCAGCTGGCGGTCGGCCCGGAAGTCTTCGTCCCGATAGCAGCGGGCGAACTGGAAGTACCGGTCGATGCCCCCGACCATCAGGAGCTGCTTGAAGATCTGGGGGCTCTGGGGCAGGGCGTAGAACGATCCCTGGCGGAGCCGGGACGGCACCAGCATGTCCCGGGCGCCCTCGGGGGTGGAGGCGATGAGCGTCGGGGTCTCCACCTCGAGGAAGTCCCGCTCGACGAGCGCGGCCCGCATGGCGGCGGTCGCATGCGAGCGGGCACGCAGGTTGGCGGCCATCCGGTCGCGGCGGAAGTCGAGGTAGCGGTACTGGAGTCGGGTGAGCTCATCGACGTCGAAGCGATCGTCGACCATGAACGGCAGCGGGTCGGCAGCCGACAGCACCTCGACGTCGGTGGCGTGGACCTCGACGGTGCCGGTGGCGAGTTCGGGGTTCTCGGTGCCCGCCGGACGGGGCTGTTTGGTCCCCACCACCCTGACGCAGTACTCCATCTTCAACTCGTCCACGCCGGGGAGCGCCGTGGGGTCGGCCACGACCTGCACCTTGCCGCTGGCGTCGCGGAGATCGAAGAAGACGACGCCACCCATGTCCCTGGTTCGGGCCACCCACCCGCCGAGCACGACCTCGGCGTCGTCGGCCGCCTCGGGCACGTCACCGGCGTAATGGGTTCTCAGCTGCGCAGCCATGTGGCCACCTCCAGGCGATCGATGTCGGATTCGGTGCCGTCGGTCATGCGTCGGGCCCGCACGATCCCGGCGTCCCACTCGTCACCCACGACCAGCGTCACCGGAGCGCCCGATCGGTCGGCCGCCTTGAACTGGGCCTTGACCGAGCGCCCGGGATCGGTGGCGTCGACGCGCAGGCCCTGGCGGCGGAGTTCTGAGAGGAGCCGGGCCGACTCCGCGGCCCGCTCCCCCGCCGTCACGACGAAGGCGTCGAGGGCGGCAGGCGGTGTCTCGTCCCCCAGCGCCAGGATGATCCGGTCGACGCCCATGGCGAGGCCGACCCCCGGCACCCGGCGCCCACCGATCTCCTCGGCGAGGCCGTCGTAGCGACCACCACCACCGAGGGCCACCTGGGCGATGTCGAGCGACCCGCCTACGTATTCGAAGGCAGTGCGGGTGTAGTAGTCGAGGCCGCGGACGAGGCGGGGGTCGTCCTCCCAGGGCACGCCGACGGCGTCGAGCCGGGCCTTCACGGTCTCGTAGGCGGCGGCAGCATCGGCACCGAGACGGTCCCGGGGCGTCGGGGCGTCGACGAGCAGTGGGGCACACGTCTTGCAGTCGAGCACCCGCATCGGGTTGACCGCCAGCGTCTCGCGGGAGTCGGCGCAGAGCTGGTCGATGCGGGCCTCGAGCCAGGAACGGAGCTCGGCCACGTAGGCGGGCCGATCACCTGGGTCGCCGAGGGAGTTGAGCTGGACGACGACGTCGGGGACGCCGAGGTCGACGAGGAAGCGGTAGCCGAGCTCGATGACGTCGGCGTCGGCC
>JBFLKR010000163.1:0-4214 GCA_040883295.1 Acidimicrobiia bacterium | reverse complement strand
CGGGGGGGGGGGGGGGGGGGGGGGGTGTTGGGGCGGGGGGGGGGGGGGGGGGGGTGTTGTCCCGGCCGGGGGGGGGGGGGGGGGGGGGGCCCCCCCCGACCCCCCGCCCTCGGAAGACGGCGCCGTCCGCGGTCACGGCGATGGCGGTGCTCATGGGGCCTCCTCGTCGAGATGGGTGATGCGGCCGCCGAAGACGGTGGCGACCACCCGGCCGCCCAGCTCCCGCCCCACCCAGGGGGAGTTGGCGGACTTGGAACGGAAGATCGGGCCGACCGTCCAGCGGCGATCGGGACCGAACACGGTCAGGTGGGCGATCCCGCCCTCGGCGGGCCAGCGGCCGTGGGCGTCGAGTTGGGCGATGCGGGCGGGTCGCACGCTCAGGCGGTCGAAGAAGTCGACCGGTCCGAGCCCGACGTCGGTGTGGACGGCGGCCGCCGCGGTCTCGAGGCCGATGACCCCCCGGGGTGCCTCCTCGAAGGGGACGTCCTTCTCGTTCGCCGAATGCGGGGCATGGTCGGTGGCGACGGCGTCGATGGTGCCGTCGACGAGGGCCTCGGCGAGCGCCGCCCGATCGTCGGGGGTCCGCAGCGGCGGGTACATCTTGGCGACCCCGTCCATGGCCTCGACCAGCCCATGGTCGAAGGCAAGGTGGTGGGGGGCGACCTCGGCGGTGACCGGGAGACCCGCCGCCTTGGCCGCGGCGACCAATCGCACGGTGCCGGCGGTGGAGACGTGCTGGACGTGGTAGCGGCAACCGGTGAGTTCGACGAGGCGGAGGTCACGGGCGACGACCACCTCCTCGGCCACGGCCGGGAGCCCGCGCATGCCGAGACGGGCCGAGACACTGCCCTCGTGCATGTGGCCGCCCCGCGCCAGGCCAGGGTCCTCGGCGTGCTGGGCGATGACGGCCCCACGGTCGGCGAGGTACTCCATCGCTCGGCGGAGGACGCCGGCGTCGGCGACGGTGTCGCCGTCGTCGGAGAAGAGCCGCGCCCCCGCAGCCCAGAGCTCGTCGAGGTGGGCGAGGGTCTCACCGCGCCGGCCGAGGGTGATGGCGCCGGCGACGGCGACGTCGACGAGGCCGACCTCCCGCCCCCTGGCGACGACGTGGCGGGCGACGTGGCCGGCGTCGATCGCCGGCTCGGTGTTCGGTTGGGCCACGACGGCGGTGAACCCGCCGGCGGCGGCCGCGTCCGAGCCGGTGGCGACGTCTTCCTTCCACTCCTGGCCCGGTTCGCGCAGATGGACGTGGAGGTCGACGAGGCCGGGACCGATCCAGGCGCCGCGGCAGTCGATCGTCGCGTCCACGCCGTCGCGAGGCAGGTCGGGACCGATCCGTTCGATGAGGCCGTCGACGACGAGGAGGTCGGCGGTGGTGGTGCCGTCGGGGCCGACGACGTCGCCGCCGGTGAGCAGGAGTCTGGTCATGGCGAGCCCCCCAGCAGATGGAAGAGGACCGCCATGCGGATGGCGACCCCGTTGCGGACCTGGGTCGTGACGAGTGAGCGGGGCCCGTCGGCGACGGACGGGTCGATCTCCACCCCACGGTTCATCGGCCCGGGGTGGAGCACGACGGCGTGGTCAGGGAGCCGGTCGGCCCGGGCCACGGTCAGGCCGTAGCGATTGATGTACTCCGCGACCGAGGGGAACACGTCGCCACCGCCTCGTTCGGTCTGGATCCGGAGCAGGTAGACCGCGTCGAGGTCGGGGAGGATGACGTCGAGGTCGTCGGTGACGTCCACCGGCCAGTCGTCGACCGTCGGGGGGAGCATCGTCCGAGGCCCCACCAGCGTCACTCGTGCCCCGAGGGTGGTGAAGGCATCGATGTCCGATCGCGCCACCCGGCTGTGGCGGATGTCGCCGACGAGGGCGATCCGGAGCCCGGTGAGCCCGCCGAAGTGCTGGCGGAGGGTGAGGGCATCGAGCAGGCCCTGGGTGGGGTGCTGATGGGCGCCGTCGCCGGCGTTGACGGTCGGGACGCCGGTCCACTCGGCGATGCGCCACGGCGCCCCGGTGGCGGTGTGACGGACGACGAGGCACTCGGGGCCCATGGCGAGGAGGGTGAGGGCCGTGTCCTTGAGGCTCTCGCCCTTGGAGAGCGAGGAGCCCGACGGCGAGAAGGCCATCGTGTCGGCCGACAACGCCCGGGCGGCGCGGTCGAACGAGAGCTTGGTACGGGTCGACGGTTCGAAGAAGAGCATGGCGACGGTGCGGCCCCGGAGGGCGGGGACCTTGGGGATGGGACGGTCGAGGACCTCGAGGAACTCGTCTGCCTGGTCGAGGAGCCCCGTCATCGTCGGCTCGTCGAGGTCCTGGAGCGACAGGAGGTGGTTCACGGTCGCTCCAGCAGCACGGCGTCGGCACCGTCGACCTCGTCGACCTGGACGGTCACCCGTTCGCCCGACGACGTGGGCAGGTTCTTGCCGACGTAGTCGGCCCGGATGGGGAGTTGGCGGTGGCCACGGTCGACGAGCACCGCCAGTTGGACGGCGGCCGGCCGGCCGAGATCGGCGAGGGCGTCGAGCGCCGCCCGGATCGTCCGGCCGGTGTAGAGGACGTCGTCGACGAGCACCACGGTGCGGCCGTCGAGGTCGACGGGGATGTCGGTGCGGGCGAGCACGGGGGTCGGGCGGGTGCCGAGGTCGTCCCGATAGGGGCCGATGTCGAGGGTGCCGACCGGCACCTCGGTGCCGGTGACCTCGGCGAGGTCGGCGCCGAGGCGGCGGGCGAGCGGGACGCCCCGGGTGTGGAGACCGACGAGGACGACGTCGTCGACGCTGCGGCACCGCTCGACGATCTCGTGGGCGATCCGACGCAACGAACGCCGCACGTCGGCGGCGTCGAGGATGGTGGCGGTCACCGGTGACCACCATTCGTGTGTCGCATTCGGCTCCTTCCCGGCCTCACGGGACCGGCTTAAAGGGTTCTCCTCCGACCCTAGCGCCTGTCAGGCCAACCCTGGGTTGTGAGCGTCGCCCACCGGCCGACCCTGGGTTGTGGGCGTCGGAATCCGACGCTCACGGCCCTCGGTTGCAGGGTCAGGAATCCGCGGTTCCGCGGTTCCGCGATCCGGGTTCCCGCTCGGCCGCCACGGCCGACAGCACCCCGTTGACGAAGGGTGCGCTCTTCTCGGTCGAGTAGGCAGAGGCGAGGCGGGCCGCCTCCGACAGCACCACACCCGGCGGCGTGTCCTCCCAGAGCAGTTCGTAGACGCCCATGCGGAGGACCGTGAGGTCGACCACGGGCATGCGGTCGGTCCGCCAATGGGCGGAGAGCCGATTGAGCGTGGCGTCGATATCGGCCAGGTGCTCGGTGACCCCGTGGACGATCCGCGCCGCCTTCCCGGTGAGGAGCCCAAGATCGGGCTCCTCGAAGCCGCGCCGCTCGGCCTCGTAGAGGATCTGCAGTGCCCGGTCGCGTGGTTCGCCGTCGGTCACACGCGGGTCATGTACTCGCCGGAACGGGTGTCGACCTTGATGCGGTCGCCCTGCTCGACGAAGAGTGGGACCTGCACGACGAGGCCGGTCTCGGTGGTCACCGGCTTGGTCGCCCCCGACACCCGATCGCCCTTGACGGCCGGCTCGGCGTGGGCGACCTCCAACTCCACCGAAGTCGGGAGATCGACGCCGATGGCGGTGCCCTCGAAGATCGTGATGGAGACCGTGGCACCCTCGAGCAGGTAGTCGGCCGCCTCGCCGACCAGGTCCTCGGAGAGGGCGAACTGGCCGTAGTCGTCGAGGTTCATGAAGTGGAAGCCGAGGTCGTCGCGGAAGAGGTACTGGTGGTCGCGTGTCTCGACGATCGCCCGGGGCACGTCCTCCCCGGCCCGGAACGTCCGGTCGAGCACCTGGCCGGTCTCGATGTTCTTCAACTTGATCCGCACGAAGGCCTTGCCCTTGCCCGGCTTCACGTGCTCCTGCTGGACGACCGAGTACAGGCCATCGGGCAGGTTGAGCGCCATCCCGGGGCGCACGTCATTGGTGGAGATCATGGCCCGGCGAGGGTACCCGCCCGCCGGCGCTGCGCCGCTACCGAGCGCCGTTCTTGTCGGCCGGTTCCATCCCTGGCACGGCTGAGCCCGACAAGAACGAACGTTGGCAGTGCCTACGCGAGGACGGCGGCGATACCCGCCCGGACGTGGGGGGGGGGGGCGGGCCACCGGCGCCGCGCGGGGGGGGGGGGGGGGCGGGCCCCGCAGGGGGCCCCCCCCCGGG
>JBFLKR010000162.1:0-4084 GCA_040883295.1 Acidimicrobiia bacterium | reverse complement strand
CGATGGCGCCCATCCGCGGCGCCGTCGCTTAGTAGACCACGATCCCGGCGTCGTCCATCGCCTGGATGGAGGCGGCGACGTAGATCAGGAAGAAGCGGTCGAGCCCCCGAGCCTCCTTGCGCGGCAGCCACGTCTCCGGGTCGAAGTCCTTGAGTTCGCCGGCGATGCGGGTGCGCAGGTTGCTGGCGTCGAACGCGGTGATCGGCCCGATCCCCGACCGGCCCTCCACCATCCCCGACCAGGTCGAGGCGACGTCGTTGCCGAGTGGGCTGAGGGCGCCGAGGCCGGTGACGACGACCCGGCGGCCGTCGGCCATCGCTCAGCCCAGCTTCTGGCTGACGACGTCGATGGCCTCGCCGACCGTGCCGATCGACTCCGCCTCCTCGTCGGGGATCGCCACCCCGAACTCGTCCTCGAGCGCCATCAGCAACTCGACGACGCCCAGCGAGTCGACCTCGAGGTCCTCCTCGAACCTGGCCTCGGGCTTGATCTTGTCCTCGTCGAGGCCCAGTTCGCTGACCAGCAGCGACGTGAGGCGGGTTTCGATCTCGGATCGGTCCATGGGTCTGTCCTTCTCTCTTCGTGGTGCCGTCGTCAGAGGGCCAGGCCCCCGTCGACGACCAGTACCTGGCCCGTCACGTACGACGCGTCCTCGGAGGCGAGGAACGCCACGGCGGCCGCCACCTCCTCGGGCCGGCCCAGCCGGCCGAGGGCGATGGTACCGGCCGCCGCCTCCCGCACCTCGTCACCCAGCGCCTCGGTCATGTCGGTGTCGATGAAGCCGGGGGCGACCACGTTGGCGGTGACGCCTCGGCTGCCCACCTCCTTCGCGACCGACTTCGCCAGCCCGACCAGCCCCGCCTTGGAGGCGGCGTAGTTGGCCTGCCCGGGATTGCCGGAGAGGCCGGAGACCGACGAGATGGAGATGATGCGGCCCCACCGGGCTCGCAGCATGCCCCGCATCGCCGCCTTGGTGCACAGGAAGGCGGAGCGGAGGTTCACCGCCAGCACCCGGTCGAAGGATTCGACGCTCATCCGGGCCACCAGCTGGTCGTCGGTGATCCCGGCGTTGTTGACGAGGACCTCGACCGGCCCGAGCGCCTCGGTGACGGCGGCGAACAGGCCGACGACGGCGGCCTCGTCGGCGACGTCGGCGCCGAACGCCTCGGCGGTGCCGCCGGCGGCGCGGATACCGGCGACGACCTCATCCGCCGCGTCGCGGCGGTGGGCGTAGTTGACGGCGACCGCATGCCCGTCGGTGGCGAGCCGCTCGGCGATCGCCCGGCCGATGCCCCGGGAGCCGCCGGTCACGAGGGCGACCCGGGTCATCGACCCCACCCGAAGTATTCGAGGTTGGGGGCCAGCAGGTCGTCGACCGTCTCGGTCGTGGGCGACAGCGACGCCTCGGACGTGGCGATGGGCTCGGTCCGGCTCCCCCACTGCACGGCCGCGGCCCCCCAGGTGAGCCCTCCCCCGAAGGCGGCGAACACCAGCTTCGAGCCCGGCCCGATGCGTCCGGCCGCCACCGCCTCGGTGATGGCCATCGGGATCGTGGCCGCCGAGGTGTTGCCGTAGGCGTGGATGTTCGTGAAGATCCGATCGTCCTCGATGCCCAGACGCCGAGCGACGGCGTCGATGATGCGAATGTTCGCCTGATGGGGGATGAACAGGTCGACGTCGTCCACCGACCAGCCGGCCTCCTCGAGGACCCGGATCGAGGCGTCGCCCATCATCGTCACCGCCCGCTTGAACACCTCGCGACCGTTCATCCGCACGCCCGATCCTTCGGGGGTGGCACAGCCGGGTGCGGTGTTGGTGCCGACGTCGGGGACCCACAGCAGTTCGGCGGCCTCGCCGTCGATGCCGGTCTCGGTGGCTGCCAGGCCATCACCGGCGTCCGAGGGTTCGAGCAGGGTGGCACCGGCCCCGTCGGCGAACAGCACCGCGGTCGAGCGATCGGTGAAGTCGAGGAACCGTGAGAGACGCTCCGCGCCGATGACGAGCACCGTCGACTTGACGCCGGCGGCGATCAGGGCACCGGCCTGCTCCACGCCGTAGATCCAGCCGGAGCAGGCGGCGTTGATGTCGTAGGCGGCGGCGTTGACGAGGCCGAGCTTGGCCTGGACGAACGACGCCGCCGAGGGGATCACGGTGTCGCCCGAGCACGTCGCGAGGATCAGGAGGTCGACGTCGGCGGCGTCCCGGCCCGCCGCGGCCAGGGCGCGGGCGCCCGCCACGGTCGCCAGGTCCGACATCGGCACGTGGGAGATGCGACGCTCCTTGATGCCCGAGCGCGTGGTGATCCACTCGTCGCTCGTCTCCGTGAACCGCTCGAGGTCGGCGTTGCCGAGCACGGTTGGCGGGACGCACATCCCCCAGCCGGTGATGGTGGCCCTGGTCATGCCGCCTCCCCCAGCCGCGCCACGACGGCCTCCACGGCCTCGAGCCCGTCGACGATCGCCACCGGCGTCTCGGGCACGGTGCGCCGGGCCATGCCGGCGGTGACGTCGCCGGGCCCCACGTGGACGAACATGTCGACGTGGGGTGCCATCGCCCGGAGGCAGTCGGCGAACCGGACGCGGCCGGTGAGTTGGGCCGCGAGGGCGCCGGGGAGGTCGCCCTCGTGGGGCTCGGCGGTCAGGTTGGCCCACACCCCGAACGCCGGGGTGGCGAATGGCGTGCGGTCGAGGGCGGCCTCCAGATCGTCGGCGGCGGGCGCCATGAAGGGGGTGTGGAAGGCCCCGGCCACCTCGAGGGGGATGACCCGGCGGATCCCATGGTCGCGGGCGGTGGCGGTGGCCCACTCGAGGTCGGACACACCCCCAGCCACGACCACCTGCCCGGGAGCGTTGACGTTGGCCACCCACAACCGACCGCCGAGCTCACGGCGGGCCTCGGCGAACGCCTCGGCGGTGGCCTCGTCGGCGCCGATGAGGGCGGCCATGCCCGACGGTTCGCGGGCGGCCGCCGCAGCCATGGCCCGGCCCCGAGCGGCGACGAGACGAAGTCCGGCGGTCGAGTCGAGCGCCCCGGCTGCCACCAGGGCCGTGTACTCGCCGAGCGAGTGACCGGCGGCGGCACGGATGACGACGCCGTCGGGCAGGGCGTCGTCGAGCTCGCGGAAGGTCGCCAGGGCGACGGCGAAGAGGGCGGGCTGGGCGACTTCGGTGTCGGTGAGGCGTTCGAGCGGGCCCTCGAGGCAGGCGTCGGCGAGCGACCACCCGAGGACGGCATCGGCGTCGGGGCCGAGCAGGTCGGGGTGGCGGCCGAAGAGGTCGGCGCCCATGCCCACGAACTGGGCACCCTGGCCCGGGAACAGCACTCCGATCCGCGTCACCTCGCTTCGACCCTCATCCGGTGCCCGAGGTTACGACACGGCGGCGGCGAGCGGCGTCAAGGCCGCCAGCAGCCGGTCGACGTCGGCGTCGTCGACGTCCCGGTGGGTCACGAACCGGATCGAGCCGGGGGGGTACTCGGCGACCCGGACGCCGGCCGCCTCGAGCGCCTCGATGGCGGGGGAAACCCCGCCGGGCAGGGCCGATCCGTCGGCGATGACCATGTTCGTCTCCACGGTGGCGGGATCGACCGAGCCGGGGAACCGCTCGGCGAGTCCCTCGGCCAGCCGACGGGCGAGGGCATGGTCGGTGGCGAGTCGGTCACGCTCGGCGAGGGCGATCCGGGCGGCCGCGGCCACCACCCCCACCTGGCGCATGCCGCCGCCGAGCATCTTGCGCCGGTAGCGGGCCTCGGCGATGAACTCCGCCGGGCCGCAGAGGATCGACCCCACGGGCGCCCCGAGCCCCTTCGAGAAGCAGAACTGGATCGTGTCGACCGGCTCGGCCGCCACCGCGGGCGACAGCCCGGCGGCGATCACGGCATTGAAGAACCGGGCCCCGTCGAGGTGGACGGGCAGACCGAGCCGGTCCCGGGCGACCGCCGACGTCTCGACGATGACGTCCTGGGGGGTGATCGTCCCGCCGCTGACGTTGTGGGAGTTCTCCCAGGCGAGCAACGACGGCCGCGGGCGATGGTGACTGGGGTCGATCTCGGCGAGCAGCTGCTCGGGAAGGATGCGTCCGTCGGG
>JBFLKR010000161.1:0-7822 GCA_040883295.1 Acidimicrobiia bacterium | reverse complement strand
CGACGACGACGACGAATCGTCGGTCACCTCGATGGCGGGCGGGGTGGAGGTGTCGGTGGCATCGTCGCCGCCGAACGAGACGGCGACGGCCGCCACCGTGGCGACGACCACGGCGGCGAGGGCACCGAGGGCGATCATGAGGGCTCTGGACATCGGGTGGCTCCTTGTGTGGTGGATCCGACGGTGACCATCGTCGCCCACGCCACCTCTCGGCCGCCCCAACCGACGGCAAAGGGCGGGTTAAGGGTTCCGGGCCCTACGCTGCGCCGGACATGGCCAGGGTCTCGTGCAGTTTCTGTGGGAAGGGCGAGGACGAGGTCCCCCATCTCGTCCGCGGCCCCCGTCGCGTGGCGATCTGCGCCGAGTGCATCGACCTCTGCGCCCGCGTGAACGAGGCCGCCTCACCGTTCGAGGGCGACGTCCTCCTCACCGACGTCGGCACGCTCGTCACGAACGACCGCTTCGTCGAGGGCATTCTCGGGGCGATCCCCGACGGTGCCGTCGCCGTCGAGAAGGGCCTGGTCCGCTGGGCGGGCCCCGAGCGGGCGATGCCCGACCGGTTCCGCGACCTCCCGACCGTCGCCTGCGGGCAGCGGGTCGTGCTGCCGGGTCTCGTCGACGCCCACGGTCCGACTCCGGGCGCCGAACGTCTCGACGAGGGGTGGCACGAGGCACTGGCGGCGGGCACCACCACTCTCGCCTCCGTCTGCCCACCCCACCTCGTCGAGCGGACGCTGGCAGCGGCGATCGACGCCGTGGCGGAGGTGGGCCTGCTGGTCGACGGTTGGGCGGGTCCGCTGCCCAGGGGCCCGGTCCGCTCGGTCGGCGAGCCGGGACGCGACGTGGACTGGGTGCGGGTCACCGGCGACGCCGACGCCGTGGCGGCCGTGGCGGCTTCCGAGCGAACCGACCCACGGGGCTACCTCGCCGAGCGATTCGACGACCGCTCGACGGCGGCGCTCGCCGCCACCCGCCGGGCGGTGGTCGCCCTCCCGACGGGCGCCCTTGCCGGCGGTTCGCTGCGCCAGCTCTGGCGGACGACGTCCGTCGGCCTCGGCAGCGGCGGCACCACCCACTACGGCGCCAATGCCTCCATGGCCGTCTCGATGTGGCTGGCCGTGCGCGATCTGGGGCTGCGACTGGAGGAAGCGCTCTGGTCGGCCACCCGGGGCTCGGCGATCGCCATGGACTGGGGCGAACGCGGCCACCTCGTCCGGGGCGCGGTCGGCGACCTCGTCATCGTCGACACCGACCGCCTCGACGACCTCGGCACCCTCGGCTGGCGACCGTGGCGGGTGTTCCGGGCCGGCGTAGAGGTGTGAGCATTGACCCCAACGTGTCATACACCATATGATCTTCGTATGACAATGCTCAGCTTCCGGGTCGAAGCCGATCTCGCCGAACAGGTCGAGGCCTGGGCGGAGGCACTGGGCGTCGCCCGGTCCGAGGTCCTTCGCGAGGCCCTGCGACGACATCTGGTCACCCTCCGAGCCGAGCATGACGTCGACGCATGGACCGAGACGCCGCTGACCGAGGCGGAGGCGGCGCTGGGCGACATCGCCGACTGGGGCCCGGCCGAGGACTGGACGGACTGGTCAGATGCCACGGGCGCCGATGCAGCGGGGTGAGGTGTGGTTCGCCGCCACCCCCGGTGGCGATCGGCCCGTCCTCGTCCTCACTCGGGACCCGGTCGCCGACCGGATCGGCTCGGTCGTCGTGGCGGCGCTCACCCGAGTGGTCCGAGGCGTCGTCTCCGAACTCGAGTTGACGCCCGACCACGACGGCGTCCCCACCACCTGTGTCGTGAACTTCGACAACCTCCACACACTTCCCCGGTCGTCGTTCCGACGACGGGTGGTGCGCCTGTCGCCCGCCCGCATGGCCGGGGCGTGCGGGGTGTTGCGGGACTCGCTCGGCTGCTGAGGGGGGGATACGGCCGTCCGCACCGAACTCGGATGTCTGGACCTTGCCCGCCGCACGCACGAGGGCCCCGGTCGGGTGACCGGGGCCCTCGTTCGTGTCGGTGTGGTTGGCGCGTCCGGGGCTACTCCTCCGAGTCGCCCTCGGACTCGCCCTCGCCGTCGCCGGCGCCGAGGCTGGCGAGCCACTCGGCCGGGTCGGACGGCATCGACGTGTCGCCCATGGTGGCGTCCATGTCCTCGCCGAAGAACGCCAGCGCCGAGGCGGCGTCCATCTCGGGGAACTCGGGCTCCACGGCCTGGTAGCGCTCGTGGCCGGTGCCGGCGGGGATGAGCTTGCCGATGATGACGTTCTCCTTGAGTCCGACCATGTGGTCCGACTTGGAGGAGATCGCCGCCTCGGTGAGCACCCGGGTCGTCTCCTGGAACGACGCCGCCGACAGCCACGACTCGGTGGCCAGCGACGCCTTGGTGATTCCCATCAGCTCCGGGCGACCCTCGGCCGGCGTCTTGCCGTCGCCGACGAGCTCCTTGTTGGCCTGACGGAAACGCTGGTCGTCGACCAGTTCGTTGGGCAGGAAGTCGGAGTCGTTGGGCCGCACGACACGGACCCGGCGCAGCATCTGGCGCACGATCATCTCGATGTGCTTGTCGTGGATGTCCACACCCTGACTCCGGTACACCTCCTGCACCTGGTCGACCAGGTACTGCTGGGCGGCCCGGACGCCCTGGAACTCCAGGACCTCCTTGGGGTCGAGCGGGCCCTCGGTGAGGGGCACGCCCGGCTCCACGACGTCGCCGTCGGCCGCCCGCAGACGGGCCCGGCGGGTGATCGGGATCTCGTGGTCGCCGTCCTCGCCCGAGAGCAGGATACGGCGACCCTCCTCGTCGTCGAGCACGGACACGGCACCGCCGACCGGGGCGATCGTGGCCTTCCCCTTGGGGGTGCGGGCCTCGAAGAGCTCCACCACGCGGGGCAGGCCGTGGGTGATGTCCTCACCCGCCACGCCACCGGTGTGGAACGTCCGCATGGTCAGCTGGGTGCCGGGCTCGCCGATCGACTGGGCGGCCATGATGCCGACCGCCTCGCCGAGCTCGACCTCACGGCCGGTGGCCAGTGACATGCCGTAGCAGCGGCGGCAGACGCCCCGCTCGGTGTCGCAGGTGAGCACGGAGCGGACCCGCACCGTCTCGACCTCCTCGGCCCCGGCGATGGCGAGCATCTCCTTGCGGCGGATCTGGGTGCCCTCCTTGAGGGTGTCGCCGTCGGCGTTGCGCACCAGCTTGCCGTCGACCTTCAGGTCGTCGGCGAGGTACCGGCCGTAGATCCGCGACCGCAGGTTGCGGATCGACTCCCCGTTCTCCCGCACCCGCACGATGAGGCCGCGGTCGGTGCCGCAGTTGTCCTCGCGCACGATGGTCTCCTGGGAGACATCGACGAGTCGACGCGTGAGGTAGCCGGAGTCGGCCGTTCGGAGCGCGGTGTCGGCGAGGCCCTTGCGGGCGCCGTGGGTGGAGATGAAGTACTCCAGCACCGACAGCCCCTCACGGAAGTTCGAGATGATCGGTCGGGGGATGATCTCACCCTTCGGGTTCGACACGAGGCCACGCATGCCCGCCAGCTGGCGGACCTGCATGATGTTCCCTCGGGCTCCCGAGGTGACCATCATCTCGAGCGGGTTGAAGGAATCGCTGCGGAGGGTCTCCTCCATGGCGTCCTTCACCTCGTCGGTGGCCTCCTGCCAGATCTCGATGAGCTGGTCGCGGCGCTCGTCGTCGGTGACCACGCCCTTGGCGTAGTACTTCTCCACCTGGTCGGCCCGGGCCTCGTAGTCCTCGAGGATCCGCTGCTTCGACTCGGGCGTCTTCACGTCCTCGATGCCGATGGTCAGGCCCGACTTCGTCGCATAGTGGAAGCCGAGGGTCTTGATGGCGTCGAGCGAACGCTGGGTCTCGTTGCGGTCGGACCGCTCGATGAGCTGCTCGATGATCGTGCCGACGTCGCGCTTGAGGACTCGGGAGTCGATGAACGGGAAGTCGTCGGGGAGCGCCCGGTTGAGGATCGCCCGGCCCACCGTCGTCTCGTGGAGTCGGGTGCCGTCGATCGGCTCGTCGGTGATGAGGTCGCCGAGCACGCCCTTGAGGTCCTCGTGCGCTTCGGGGGTGCCCACGATCGACCCGAGTCGGATCCGCACCGGGGCGTGGAGTGACACCTCGCCGGCCTCGTAGGCCATGACGGCCTCGTCGACGTCGGTGAACGCCTTCCCGGCACCCTTGGCGTCGGGGACGATCTCCGACAGGTAGTAGACGCCGATGACCATGTCCTGGGACGGGGTCACGATCGGCAGGCCCGACGCCGGCGACAGCACGTTGTTGGTGCTGATCATCAGCAGGCGGGCCTCGGCCTGGGCCTCCGCCGAGAGCGGCAGGTGCACGGCCATCTGGTCACCGTCGAAGTCGGCGTTGAACGCCGTGCAGACGAGCGGGTGGATCTGGATCGCCTTGCCCTCGACGAGCACCGGCTCGAACGCCTGGATGCCGAGTCGGTGGAGCGTGGGGGCCCGGTTCAGCAGCACGGGGTGCTCCTGGATGACCTCACCGAGGATGTCCCACACCACGGCCCGGCGCCGCTCCACCATCCGCTTGGCGGACTTGATGTTCTGGGCCAGGTCGAGGTCGACGAGCCGCTTCATGACGAACGGCTTGAAGAGCTCGAGCGCCATGATCTTGGGCAGGCCGCACTGGTTCAGCTTGAGGTCGGGGCCGACCACGATGACCGACCGGCCGGAGTAGTCCACCCGCTTGCCCAGCAGGTTCTGGCGGAACCGGCCCTGCTTGCCCTTCAGCATGTCGGACAGCGACTTGAGGGGCCGGTTGCCGGGGCCGGTCACGGCCCGGCCGCGCCGGCCGTTGTCGAAGAGGGCGTCGACGGCCTCCTGGAGCATCCGCTTCTCGTTGTTGACGATGATCTCGGGGGCCCCGAGGTCGAGCAGGCGCTTCAGGCGGTTGTTGCGGTTGATGACCCGGCGGTACAGGTCGTTGAGGTCGGAGGTGGCGAATCGGCCACCGTCGAGCTGGACCATCGGTCGCAGGTCGGGCGGGATGACCGGGATCGTCTCGAGGATCATCGCCTGGGGTTCGTTCTTGCCCTCCCAGAACGGCTTCACGACCTTCATCCGCTGGGTGGCCCGCTGGCGGGCCTGGGCGGAGCGGGCGTCGAGCTGCTCGCGGAGGCGTTCCATCTCGGCGTCGAGGTCGAGGCGGCCGAGCAGGTCCTTGACCGCCTCGGCCCCCATGCCGCCCTCGTAGTAGTCCTCGTAGCGGTCGACGATCTCGCGCCACAGGAGCTCGGACTCGATGATGTCCTTCGGCTTCATCGACCGCAGCGTGTCGAAGGCCTCCTCGATGAGCTCGGCCTCGCGCTCGGCGCGCTCGGACCGCTCGGAGATCTCCTTCTCGGTCTCACGCCGACGGGCGTTGATCTCCTGGGCCTTGGCGCCGCCCTCGGTCATCTGGGCGATCTCGGTCTCGAGGCGCTCGAGTCGGGCCTCGTGCCACTCGTCGAACTCCTCCTTCACGATCTCGACCTCGGCCCGCATCGTCTCCTCGAGTTCGGGGAGGTCGGCGTGGCGCTTCTCCTCGTCGACGTGGGTGATGAGGTAGCCGGCGAAGTAGATGACCTTCTCCAGCTCCTTGGGGCTCATGTCGAGCAGGTAGCCGAGTCGGCTGGGGACGCCCTTGAAGAACCAGATGTGGGTGACCGGGGCGGCCAGCTCGATGTGGCCCATGCGCTCGCGGCGCACCTTGGAGCGGGTGACCTCCACGCCGCACCGCTCGCAGACGATGCCCTTGTAGCGGATGCGCTTGTACTTGCCGCAGTAGCACTCCCAGTCCTTCTGGGGCCCGAAGATGCGCTCGTCGAAGAGGCCGTCCTTCTCGGGCTTGAGGGTCCGGTAGTTGATCGTCTCGGGCTTGCGGACCTCGCCGTACGACCAGGTGCGGATCTGGTCGTTGCTGGCGAGGCCGATCTTCAGTTCGTCGAACAATTCACGTGCCAACAGTTGACTCCTAGGCCTCGTCGCGCTCGGGTCGGGACAGGTCGATGCCGAGCGAGTCGCCCGGCCGGAACGGGGTGTCGTCCTCGAGGTCGCGGAGCTCGATCTCCTCACCTGCCGAGAGCATCTCGACGTTGAGGCAGAGGCTCTGCATCTCCTTCACGAGGACCTTGAACGATTCGGGGATCCCCGGTTCGGGAATGTTCTCGCCCTTGACGATCGCCTCGTAGACCTTCACCCGGCCCTGGACGTCGTCGGACTTGATGGTGAGCACTTCCTGGAGGGCGTAGGCGGCGCCGTACGCCTCGAGGGCCCAGACCTCCATCTCGCCGAACCGCTGCCCACCGAACTGCGCCTTCCCGCCCAGCGGCTGCTGGGTGATCATCGAGTAGGGGCCGGTCGAACGGGCGTGGATCTTCTCGTCCACCAGGTGGACGAGCTTCAGGATGTAGATGTAGCCGACGGTGATCGGGAAGTCGTACGGCTCGCCGGTGCGGCCGTCGTACAGCCGGGCCTTGCCCTCGCCGTCGACGAGCCGGTCCCCGTCCCGGTTGGGATGGGTGTTGGCCAGCAGCGTCGTGATCTCGTTCTCCCGGGCCCCGTCGAAGACCGGCGTGGCGACCCGCGTCCACGGCTCGGCACCGCCGGCGGCAGGCGACTCGAGCCCCTCGAAGGGCGCCCAGCCCTGGGCCGCGGCCCAGCCGAGGTGGGTCTCGAGGATCTGGCCGATGTTCATGCGGGACGGCACGCCGAGCGGCGACAGGATGATGTCGACCGGGGTGCCGTCGGCGAGGAACGGCATGTCCTCCTCGGGGAGGATCTTGCTGATCACGCCCTTGTTGCCGTGACGGCCGGCCAGCTTGTCGCCGGCTTGGATCTTGCGCATCGAGGCCACGTAGACCCGGACCAGTTCGTTGACGCCCGGCGGGAGGTCGTAGCCCTCCTCGCGGCGGAACACCTTGACGTCGATGACCTTGCCGGACTCGCCGTGGGGCACCTTGAGCGACGTGTCCCGGACCTCCCGGGACTTCTCGCCGAAGATTGCCCGCAGGAGGCGCTCCTCGGGGGTGAGCTCGGTCTCGCCCTTCGGGGTGACCTTGCCGACGAGGTAGTCGCCGGGGCCGACCTCGGCGCCGATCCGGATGATGCCCTCGTCGTCGAGGTCGGCGAGGACGTCCTCGCTGACCTGGGGGATGTCCCGGGTGATCTCCTCGGCGCCGAGCTTGGTGTCGCGGGCGTCGATCTCGTGCTCCTCGATGTGGATCGAGGTGAGGACGTCGTCCTTGACCAGTCGCTCGGACAGGATGATGGCGTCCTCGAAGTTGAGGCCCCGCCACGGCATGAACGCCACGAGCAGGTTCTTGCCGAGGGCGAGCTCGCCGCCGTCGGTCGAGGGACCGTCGGCGAGCACGTCGCCCACCTTGACCTGGTCGCCTTCGCGGACGATCGGCTTCTGGTTGACGCTCGTGCCCTGGTTGGAGCGCTCGAACTTGGCCAGCGGGTACCGCTGCTTGCGGTTGTTGGAGGATGCCTTGACGACGATCTCGTCGCCGGTGACCTCGGTGACCTCGCCGTCGACGGTCGAGACGACCATGAACCCGGAGTCCTGGGCGGCCCGGCCCTCGACGCCGGTGCCGACGAGCGGCGCCTCGGCGCGGATGAGCGGCACCGCCTGGCGCTGCATGTTGGAGCCCATGAGGGCGCGGTTGGCGTCGTCGTGCTCGAGGAAGGGGATCATCGCCGTGGCAACCGACACCATCTGCTTGGGCGACACGTCCATGTAGTCGACCTCGGTCGGCACGACGTAGTCGACCTCGCCGCCGGCCCGGCGCACGAGCACCCGGTCGT
>JBFLKR010000160.1:0-5428 GCA_040883295.1 Acidimicrobiia bacterium | reverse complement strand
CGAGCACCTGGCGGCCCCCCACCCACAGGACGAGGGCGAGCGTCCCGAAGCCGACGAAGGTGACGAACGGGATGAAGAGCGCCCGCAGCCGGGCCCGCCGCAGCGCCTTGGCGTACGAGGCTCGGATCGCCCGGTCGTAGCGACCGATGGCATCCCCCTCGGCGGTGAACCACTTCACGACGCGGATGGAGGCGATCGACTCGTCGGCGAGCGCGTTGGCGTCGGCGACCTCGTCCTGGAACTCGGTCGACACCCGCCGCAGGCGACGGCCGAACACGGCGGCGGCGATGATGACGACCGGGAGGAAGCTGAGCACCGTCAGCGACAGCACCGGGCTGAGCACGACGATGAGGACGATCCCGCCGATGAGCGTGATCCCCTGGCTGAGCGCCTGCGCCAGCGACGACGAGACGGTGGCCTGGACGACGGCGGCGTCCGAGGTCAGCCGCGAGGTGATCTCGCCGGTGCGACGGGCGTCGAAGAACGGCACCGGGAGCCGCACGATCCGCTCGTATACGGAACGGCGCAGGTCGGCCACCACCCCCTCCCCGACCACGTCGAGGGCATAGATGCGCAGGTAGTTGAACCCGGCCTGCACCAGGAACACGGCCAGGAGGACGAGGGCGATCCGATCGAGGGATGCCGTGGTGCCGGTCCCGTCGAGGGCCGTGTCGACGAGGTCCCCCATGATGCGGGGGAACACGAGGCCGAGGCCGGCCGACACGACGACGCCCACCAACGACAGGGCGAGCCACCCGCGATAGGGGCGCACGAAGCGGAGCAGGTCGGTGAGGCGGCCGAGCTGTCGGCGCAGTGGCACGTCGGCCCGGTCGTCCATGCGGAGGATGCTACGGGGGACCGGACCGTCGGCCCGCGGCCCACCCCCCCGGTCAACCGCCCAGGTGGTCCTCGAACCAGGCACCTGCCAGCTCGGCGACCCGATCGAGGGCACCGGGTTCCTCGAACAGGTGCGTCGCACCCGGCACGATCTCCAGGGCGTGGGGGCATCGGAGGTGGCCCGCCGCCACCCGGTTCAGGTCCAGCACGACCTGGTCGTCACCGCCGACGACGAGCAGGGTCGGGGCGGCGACCTTCCCGAGTGCCAGGGCGCCGGCGAGGTCCGGTCGGCCCCCTCGCGAGACGACGGCGTGGACGCGATCGGGTCGCTCGGCGGCTGCCCGGAGTGCGGCGGCGGCTCCCGTCGAGGCCCCGAACAAACCGATGTGGATCGCCTCGTCGACGTCCACCGCCCAGTCGACGAGGCCGGCCACTCGGGCGGTGAGCAGGTCGATGTCGAAGCGGTGCTCGGCCGTGCGGACGTCGACCCGTTCCTCGACGGGGGTGAGCAGGTCGGCGAGCACCGTGCGCAGCCCGCGTTCGCGCAACGAGTCGGCCACGTGCTGGTTCCGGGAGCTGTGGCGGCTGCTGCCACTGCCGTGGGCGAAGACGACGGTCCCACGTTCCTTCGGGCCGTCCACGACGGCCGCGAGGCGGGTGCCGTCGTCGAGGTGGATGGTGGTCTCGGTCATCGGCGGCCCGTCTCTCGTTCCTGGGCGAGGAGGGAACGAACCTCCTCGTCGCCGACCTGTCGGAAGTCGTCGTACCACTGACCGACGGCCCGGAACATCGCGGGCGTGGACAGGCAGACGACCTCGTCGGCGAGGGCCTCCAGGTCGGCGCACGCCGAGGGCGGCGCCACCGGGACGGCCACGACGACCCGGGCCGGATCACGTTGACGGAGCGATGCCAGGGCCGCCTGCATGGTCGACCCGGTGGCGATGCCATCGTCGACGACGACGACGGTCCGGTCGGCGACGGGCACCTCGGGCCGATCCCCCCGGAGCCGTTGCTCCCGGGACCGCACCTCGGCGCGCTGCGCGTCGGCGTACCGCTCGAAGGCGGCGTCGTCGATGCCGAGGGCACCGAGCAGGTCGACATTGCGGACGGTGGCGTCGCCCGACGCGACGGCGCCCATGGCGAGCTCGGGCTGACCGGGGACCCCGACCTTGCGCACCACCAGCACGTCGAGGGGCGCTCCGAGGGCGTGGGCGACCTCGGCGGCCACGGGTACACCACCCCGGGGCAGGCCAAGGACCACGCAGTCGACGCCCTCGAGTTCCTCGGACAGCGCGGCCGCCAACTGGCGGCCGGCGTCGGTTCGGTCGATGAACGTGGGCATGGGGTCCTCCTCGCCCCCCCTACCCCTCCCCGCGCCCCCCGACACCTCGGTCGGCCGGCCCGCGTCGTCAGACCCAGCGGTCCTCGCCGCGGTCGAAGGCGGTGGCGCTCTCCCACTCGGCCACGCGGAGACCCGGGGGGTCCTCGGTCACGAGATCGGGCGAGACGCCATCGACGAGCGTCAGATGGCCGAGGCCGCCGGGCACGACCGACACCTCGATGTGGGCGACCGGTCGATAGCGCTCGTGGGCGTCGGGCATCCAGACGACGGCGACCGGCGTGCCGCCGACGTCGCCGCGGGTCATCATCAGCCGCGGCCACCGCTCGTCGATGACCTCGAGGGTTCGGCGCAGGGTGTCGGCCTCGGCGAGGCCGGCGAGCTCGATCAGTTGGGGGTCGCGCGCATTGGCGGCCTCCACGACGAGGTTGCGCAGGTCCTCGAGGCCGACCTCCTCGGTCTCGCCGGCGCGGTCGGGCTGGGGGGATTCGTCGTCCATGGCTGCTCCGTGGTGTACCCCGCGTGACTACCCGTCGGCATGGCACCCGAAACCGATGCCTCGGTCCTGGGTCGTACTCTGTCGGGATGCCGCGTTCACCCAGCTTCGGGGCCCGTGCCCGGAATCTCTTCGAGGTGCTGGTCGCCGCCGGCTACTCGGCCTCCGACCACCGCGTGATCAGGCTGGCGGCCGGACTCGCCTACTACGCCCTCTTCGGCCTGATCCCGGTGCTCTGGGTCGCCGTCACCCTCGCCTCCGTGTTCTTCGGCTCGGAGACCGTGGGCGCCGAGATCGCGGCCGCCATCTCGGGCGTGGTCGGCGCCGAGATCGCCCAGTTCGTGCTCTACGCGATCGACGCCGTCACCCCCGACGAGCAGCAGTCGCTCGTCACCGCCATGAGCCTGGGCGTGCTGCTGTTCGCCGCCGCCCTCGTGTTCGTGGCATGGAAGGAACTCATCGACCTCATGTGGGGCATCCCACGGGTGCGAGGGATCCGGGCCTTTTTCGGTCGACGCCTCTTCGGGATCGGTGTCGTGTTCGGGGCCGGCCTGCTCCTCGTGGCGGTCCTCTTCGCCCAGAGCGTCATCGCCGTGGTCGACCGGATCGTCGACGTCGCCGTCCTCGACACGGCGATCCGGGTGACGGCGTCGGCCGCCCCCACGATGCTCGGCGCGGTGGCCATCGGCATCCTCTTCCGGTACACGCCCGACGTGAGAGTCGACTGGCGCGACGTCTGGCTCCCCGCCGCCCTCACGATGGGCCTCCTCGTCGTGGGCGCCTGGGGCTACGGCATCTACCTCGAGGTGTACGGATTCCAATCCACGACCGGTCTCGCCGGGACGCTCGTCCTCGGTCTGGTCTTCATCTATTTCACCGCTGCGGCCCTGCTCTTCGGCATGGAGGTGGTGCGGGAGGCACACGACCGCCGGACGGCGACCGGTCGGGACATCTGGTCCTGAGAACCTCCGAGCCCCACGTCGAGACGCCGGACCTCGGCGCCGGCGGTAGCGTCTTCGGTGACGAGCGGAGGAGACGACATGGAACGAATCCTGCTGGCCGTCGACGGTTCAGACCACGCCCAGCGGGCGGCCCGGGTGGCCGGCGAGCTCTCGAGCGGACTGGGGGCATCGGTCGACGTCATCAACGTGGTGCCCGAGCGCCGGATGATGCCGGGCGACGCGATGGTGGAACGTGGATCGCTCGAGCACGTCTACGTGAACGAGCGGGAGATCCTGCGAGGCGCCGGCCGCCAGGTGGTGGACCAGGCGGCCCGGATCGTCCGCGACGCCGGGGGCACGGTCGGCGATGCGGCGGTGCTGGTCGGCGACGCCGCCCACCGAATCGCCGAGCAGGCCAAGGCGTCGAACGTCGACTGCATCGTGCTCGGCCGCCGCGGGCTCGGGGACGTCGGTGGGCTGTTCATGGGCAGCGTCTCGCACAAGGTCGGCAACCTCACCGACACGACCCTGGTCACCACCGGATGAGCCGCCGACGCGTCGTGATCCTCGGTGCAGGGGGACGTGACTTCCACGATTTCAACGTGGCCCTCCGCCACGACCCGGACACCGAGGTGGTCGCGTTCACCGCCGCCCAGATCCCCGGGATCGCCGGACGCCGCTACCCCCCGTCGTTGGCCGGTCCCCACCATCCCGACGGGATCCCGATCGTCGCCGAGGACGAGTTGCCGCGGCTGATCACCGACGAGGCCATCGACGTCGTGTACCTGTCGTACTCGGATCTCGCCCACGTCGACGTGATGCACAAGGCCTCGATCGTCCTCGCCGCGGGCGCCGACTTCGGCCTCATCGGCCCCCGTCGGACCATGCTCCAAAGCACGAAGCCGGTGGTGGCCGTGTCCGCCGCCCGCACCGGCAGCGGCAAGAGCCAGACCAGCCGGTGGGTCGGGTCGATGCTGCGGGACGCCGGTCTGGCGGTGTCGCTCATGCGGCACCCGATGCCGTACGGCCACCTCGAGTCGATGCGGCTGCAGCGATTCGAGACCCTCGCCGACATCGATGCGTCGAACCCGACGATCGAGGAACGTGAGGAGTACGAGGCGCCCGTGCGGGCCGGACTCCTCATGTGGGCGGGCGTCGACTACGAGGAGATCCTCCAAGCCGCCGAGGCCGAGTCGGACGTGATCGTCTGGGACGGCGGCAACAACGATGCCCCCTTCCTCCGCCCCAACCTGCTGATCACCGTGCTCGACGCCCTGCGTCCCGGGCACGAGATGGCTTACCACCCGGGGGAGGCGAACCTGCGGATGGCCGACGTGGTGGTCGTCAACAAGGTCGACCAGGCCGACCCCGCCGACATCGCCGCGGTCGAGGCGTCCGTGGCGGCGGTGAACCCCGACGCCGAGGTCATCCATACCGCATCCCCGGTGCGACTCGAGCCCGGACCGGACGTGGCCGGCAAGCGGGTGCTGGTGGTCGAGGACGGGCCGACGACGACCCATGGCGGGATGGCCTGGGGAGCGGGCACGGTGGCCGCCCGGGCCGCCGGGGTCGCCGAGCTGGTGGACCCACGGCCCCACGCGGTGGGCTCGATCGTCGACGCGTTCGCCGAGTACCCCCACATCGGTCCGGTCCTTCCCGCCATGGGGTACGGCGCCGAGCAACTGGCCGAGCTCGCCGAGACGATCCGGCGGGTGCCGTGCGATGTCGTCATCACCGGCACGCCCATCGACCTCGCCCATGTGCTCGAGGTCGGCCACCCGATCCGTCACGCCACCTACGGCTCGGAGCAGGTCG
>JBFLKR010000159.1:0-16467 GCA_040883295.1 Acidimicrobiia bacterium | reverse complement strand
GCCGACGGCTCGCGACCTCGTCGGGATCGGCCTGGTCGTCGTCGCCATCGCCCTCGGCGGTGAGCGACGGGTCGAACCGGCCGAGTCGCCGTGACCGCCCTCTCGTCGACCCGGGTCCTCGTCGGTCGGGAGCTCGTCCCCGCCGACGTCGTCACCGCTGATGGCCGCGTCACCGAGGTCGCGCCCCACGGCAGCGTGCCATGGTCGACCGACCTCGGGGACCTCGTCCTGGCGCCGGGGCTCGTCGACGTGCAGGTCAACGGCGGCTTCGGCCATGACATCACCTCCCACCCGGCGTCGCTCTGGGAGGTGGCGGCCTCGCTGCCCCGCCAGGGCGTGACGGCGTTCTGCCCGACCGTCATCACGGGTCCCGTCGGCACGATCGACCGGGCCCTCGGAGCGATCGGCGCCCGGCCGCCGGGGTTCGTCGGCGCCGAGCCCCTGGGGCTGCACGTGGAGGGCCCCTACATCTCCGCCGAGCGTCGGGGTGCCCATCCGTTGGCCCACGTCGGCACGTTCGTGGACCCCGCGCCGTGGGCGCCGCCTGCCGTGCGGATCGTGACCCTCGCTCCCGAGGTCACCGAGATGGACCTGGTGGCCGAGTTGGCCCGGCGGGGTGTGGTCGTCGCCCTCGGGCACACCGACGCCAGGCACGACGTGGCGGTTGCCGCCATCGGGTCGGGTGCCCGTCACGTCACCCACGTCTTCAACGCCATGCGGCCGTTCGACCATCGGCGACCGGGTGTCGTCGGCGCCGCCCTCGTCGACGGCCGGGTGACGATCGGCCTCATCGCCGACGGCATCCACCTCCACCCGACGACGCTGGCGCTGGTCGCCCGGGCGGTCGGCGTCGACCGACTCGTGGCCACCACCGATGCCATGGCTGCGGCCGGCATGTCGCCGGGTGCCTACTGGCTGGGCGACCACGAGGTGCTCACCGACGGCGTCCGGGCCCGGCTCGCCGACGGGACCCTCGCCGGGTCGGTCCTGACGATGGCCGAGTCGGTTGGCCGCCTCGCCCGGTTCGCCCGCCTCGACCTCGCTGCCAGCCTGTTGGCGCACACGGCCAACCCGGCACGGGTGTTGGGTGAGGTCGGCCGCGGGGAGATCCGGGTCGGCGCCCGGGCCGATCTCGTGGTCCTCGATGACGACGGCGGCGTCCACCTGACCATGGTGGGCGGGCAGGTGGTCCACGAGGGCTGAGCGTTCCGTGGGCCGTGGGCGTCGGTTCCCGACGCCCACAACCCTGGGTCGGCGATCCGGCGACGCTCACAACCCAGGGTTGGGCCGCGGAGGTGGTTCCCGGAGCGCAATAGCCTTGGGGTCATGGCCGACCTCACTCCCGACGTTCTCGTCGTCGGCGCCGGTATCAACGGCGTCGGGACGTTCCGTGATCTGGCGTTCCAGGGCGTCGACGTCCTCCTCGTCGACAAGGGCGACATCTCATCGGGCGCCAGTGCCGCGCCGTCCCGGATGGTCCATGGCGGCCTCCGCTACCTCGAGCACGGCGAGTTCCGTCTGGTGAAGGAGGCGCTGCGCGAACGGGACCTGCTGCTGCACACGGCCCGCCACTACGTGCACCCGCTCCCCACCTTCATCCCGGTCCGGACGTGGACGACCGGCATCGGCACCGTGATCGCCCAGTTCTTCCGCCTCGACCTGCCGCGTCCCGCCCATCGCGGGGCGCTCATGGTGCGGTCGGGCCTGACCCTCTACGACCTCTACACCCGGGCCCGGCGACAGGTGCCGCCCCACGACTTCATCCCCCGTGACGAGGCGCTCGAGCGCTGGCCGGCGCTGACCGACGACATCGTGGGCGTCGCCCGCTACCACGACGCCTGGGTCTCCCACCCCGAGCGGCTCGCCCTCGAGGTCGCGCTGGACGGGATGGCGGCCGGGGGGACGGTCCTGACCTACCACGAGGTCGTCGACGTCGCCGACGGGGCCGTGGTCGTGCGCAACGAACTCACCGACGAGACGATCACCGTCCGACCCCGGGTGCTGATCAACGCCGCCGGACCGTGGATCGACCAGGTCAACGACGCCCTCGGCGAGGGCGAGCGCCTGATCGGTGGCACCAAGGGCTCCCACGTCGTGCTCGACCATCCCGAGCTCCACGACCTGCTCGATGGCGAGATGCTCTACCACGAGACCCACGACGGGCGCACCGCGCTCATGTTCCCGTGGCACGGGAAGGTGATCGCCGGGACCACCGACCTCCGGATCGAGGACCCCGACGCGGTGGTCACCGAGGAACGCGAGATCGAGTACATCCTCGAGACGGTTGCCGACGTGGTACCCGGCCTCGGCATCGACCGCTCCCACATCGACGCCACCTACGTCGGGGTCCGCCCACTGCCCTGGTCGGGGCCCGACGTCGCCCCCTCCAAGGTCAGCCGCGACCACTCGGTGCCCGTCTCGGAGGCGACGACCGAGCGCCCGTTCCCGGTGCTGTCGCTCGTCGGCGGCAAATGGACGACCTTCCGGGCCTTCGCCGAAGAGGTCACCGACGACGTGCTCGAGCGGCTCGGCCGCGAGCGCATGGTCGCCACGGAGCCCGCCGAGATCGGGGGCGCCAAGGGGTACCCGACCCATCCCGACCGATGGGTCGCCGACCTCGCCGCCGAGATCGGTCTGGCGCCCGAGCGGGTCGAGGTCCTGTTGGAGCGGTACGGGTCCACCGCCGCCACCGTGGCCCGGTCGCTCGGTGACGCCGATGCCCCGCTCGAGGCCCACCCCGGGTACAGCATCGGCGAGTTGCGTTGGATCGCCGAGCACGAGTTGGTGGTGCACCTCGACGACGTGGCGGACCGCCGGACCACCATCGCGGTGCTCGGGGAGACGACCGACGCGCTGTTGGCCGAGATCGCCGACGTCATTGCGCCGGTGCTCGGCTGGGACGCCGACCGGGTCGAGGCCGAGGTGAAGCGGGCGAGGATGCTCATCGACGAGCGCCACGGCTTGCCGGCCCCGGCGGCCTAACGTCCCGGGCGTGACGGAGCCCCCCTGGTACCAGACCGCCGTCTTCTACGAGGTCCCGGTCTACGCCTTCTTCGACGCCAACGGCGACGGCATCGGTGATTTCGCCGGCCTCACCCAGAAGCTGGACTACCTGCAGTGGCTCGGCGTCGACTGCCTGTGGATCCTGCCGTTCTACGAGTCACCTCGTCGGGACGGCGGCTACGACGTGTCCGACTTCCGGGCCGTGTGGGAGCCATTCGGCGCCGTCGAGGACGTCCGCCGCTTCCTCGACGAGGCGCATGCCCGCGGCCTGCGGGTCATCGCCGACATGGTCGTCAACCACACGTCCGACCAGCACCCGTGGTTCCTCGAGGCCCGTCGGCCCGGATCGCCGATGCGGGACTGGTACGTGTGGAGCGACGACCCGACCCGCTGGTCGGATGCCCGGGTCATCTTCGTCGACACCCACGACTCGAACTGGACGTGGGACGCCGAGGCGGGGGCGTTCTACTGGCATCGGTTCTTCGACCACCAGCCCGACCTCAACTTCGACCACCCCGAGGTCCGGGAGGCGGTCAAGGACATCGTCCGGTTCTGGCTCGAGGCCGGCTTCGACGGACTGCGACTCGATGCCGTGCCCTACCTGTTCGAGCGGGACGGCACCAACGGGGAGAACCTCCGCGAGACCCATGAGTACCTGAAGGAGCTGCGGGCCGTCGTCGATGCCGAGTACCCGGACCGGATCCTCCTCGCCGAGGCCAACCAGTGGCCCCAGGACGTGGTCGAGTACTTCGGGGACGGCGACGAGTGCCACATGGCCTTCCACTTCCCCGTCATGCCCCGGCTGTTCATGTCCGTGGCCCGGGAGGACGCCTCGTCGTTGGTCGACATCCTCGCCGACACCCCGCGCATCCCCGAGGGCGCCCAGTGGGGCATCTTTCTCCGCAACCACGACGAGCTCACCCTCGAGATGGTCTCCGAGGCCGACCGGGCCTACATGTACGAGCGGTACGCCCCCGACCCGATGATGCGCAAGAACGTTGGCATCCGTCGGCGGCTGGCCCCCCTCGTCGATGGCGACCGGGCCACCATCGAGCTGCTCCACGCCTTGCTCCTCAGCCTGCCAGGCAGTCCGATCCTCTATTACGGCGACGAGATCGGGATGGGCGACAACCACCTGCTCGAGGACCGCGACGGGGTGCGCACCCCGATGCAGTGGGACTCGACCCCGGGGGCCGGGTTCACGACCGGGCCACCCGATCACACCTACCTCCCGATCGTCTCGGCACCCGGCTACGGCCCCGAGGACGTCAACGTGGCGGACCAACTCGCCGACTCGGGCTCGCTGCTCCACTGGGTGCGGACCCTCATCGACCGCCGGGTCGCCCATCCGGTCTTCGGCACCGGCGACTTCCTGCCGGTCGTCTCCTCCAACCCCGCCGTCTTCGCCTTCCTGCGCGTGGATGGATCCCAGGTGGTGCTGGTGGTCGCCAACATGGCTTCGACCACCCAGACCGCCAAGCTCGACCTGCCGGCCGAGTTCGACGGGCGCCAGTTCGTCGACCTCGGTGCCGGGCCGGGCACCCCGATCCTCGACCCCCGGACCCCGGTGACGTTGTCGGCGCGACGGTTCAACTGGTTGATGGCCGCCGAGCCGATCGAGCCGACCGCAGCGGCCGAGCCGACCGCCTGAGCGGACCTACCCTCCCGCCCGATGCAGCACCCGTGGTGGCGATCCGCCGTCGTGTACCAGGTGTACCCCCGCTCGTTCGTCGACTCCGATGGCGACGGGGTCGGCGACCTGCCCGGCGTGATCTCGAAGGTGCCCTACCTCGCCGAGACCCTGGGCGTCGACGCCGTCTGGCTCAGTCCCTTCTACCCCTCGCCACAGGCCGACTTCGGCTACGACGTCGCCGACTTCTGCGACGTGGACCCGCGCTTTGGCTCCCTCGCCGACTTCGACGCCCTGGTGGCGGCCTGTGGCACCGCCGGCCTGGCGGTGATCGTCGACCTGGTCCCCAACCACACCTCCGACGAGCACCCGTGGTTCGTCGAGTCCCGGGCGGCGCGGACGTCGCCCAGGCGCGACTGGTACGTGTGGCGGGACCCCGCCCCCGACGGCGGCCCACCCAACAACTGGTTGTCGGTCTTCGGCGGACCGGCGTGGAGGCTCGACGACCGGACCGGCCAGTACTACCTCCACACCTTCGATCCGAAGCAGCCCGACCTGAACTGGCGTCACCCGGCGGTACGGGCGGCGATGGCCGACGTGGTCCGGTTCTGGCTCGACCGGGGCGCCGCCGGGTTCCGCATCGACGTGGCCCACGTCATCGGCAAGGACCCCGAGCTGGCAGACGACCCCCCGGCGACGGAGGGGTGGGGCGGGGTCGGCGCCCACCTGGGGGACTTCGCCGGCCTGCACCACGTCCACTCCCTCGGCCACCCCGACGCCCATGCCTGGTACCGGGACCTGCGGGCGGTCCTCGACGAGTACGACGAGGCCTACTCCATCGGCGAGATCCACGAGCCCGACTGGCCCCGGCTCGTGGCCTGGCTCGGCGACGGCGACGAGCTCCACCAGGTGTTCGACTTCAGCCTGCTGCACGCGCCCTGGGACGCCGACACGATCGGCGACCGCATCGACGCCCAGGAGTCGGCGCTCCCGGAGTGGGCCTGGCCCAACCACGTGCTCGGCAACCACGACGAGCCCCGGCTCGCCACCCGGATCGGATCCGAGGCCGCCCGGGTGGCGGCGGTGCTCCTGCTCACCACCCGGGGGACGCCGACGATCTACCAGGGCGACGAACTCGGAATGGTCGACGCCGACATCCCCCTCGAGGACCAACTGGATCCCCAAGCGGGGCCGGGCTCGTACGGCCGCGACTCGTGCCGCACGCCGATGCCGTGGTCGAGCGGCCCCCACGCCGGGTTCTCGCCACCGGGGACCGAGGCGACGTGGCTGGCGGTCGCCGCCGACGCCGACCGGATCAACGTCGAGGCCCAGCTCGCCGACGACGACTCGATGCTGGCGCTGTACCGGCGGCTCCTCGCCCTGCGGCGGTCCGAGCCGGCGCTCCGCCTCGGCGACCAGCGTCGCCTCGTCGGCCTGCCCGAGGGCGTCCTCGGGTACGAACGCATCCTCGACGATGACCGGCTCGTCGTGCTGGCCTCGTTCGTGGACGAGCCGGCCGACGTGACGCTCGAGGGTCGGTGGTCGGTGGCGGCGGCGACATCGGGCGGCCTGGAGGGCGCCATGCACGACGGGAACGTGCCGCAGCCAGGCCAGGCGGCCCAGGTGCTCCGCCCGGCCTGAGCGCGGATCGGCCACACTGTCGCCATGCCCGGAGCCGTCCGGGTGCAGCGGACGTACCTGACGCTCACCCTCCTCGCCACACTCGCCCAGTCGCTCATCTGGGGCGTCAACACCCTCTTCCTCCTCGACGCGGGGCTCACCAACACCCAGGCGTTCTCGGCCAACGCCCTCTTCTCGCTCGGACAGCTGGTCTTCGAGGTACCGACCGGGGTCGTGGCCGACACCCGAGGCCGCAAGACGTCCTACCTCTGGGGGGCGGCGACCCTGCTTCTCTCGACACTGCTCTACCTGTTCATGTGGTGGGTGACGGCGCCGTTCTGGGGGTGGGCGATCGCCTCGATCGTGCTCGGCCTCGGGTTCACCTTCTTCTCCGGCGCCGTCGAGGCCTGGCTCGTCGATGCCCTGTCGGCCAACCGGTTCGCCGGCGACCTCGACGACGTGTTCGGACGAGGTCAGGCGGTGTCGGGGGTGGCGATGCTGACCGGCTCGGTGGCGGGCGGCTTCATCGCCCAGGCGTCGAGCCTCGGGGTGCCCTACGTGCTGCGGGCCGTGTTGTTGGGCGTCACGTTCGTCGTGGCCGTCGTCTTCATGCGCGACGAGGGATTCACGCCCCGACGGGCGGCCTCGGTCGCCGACGAGGTGCGGGCGACGCTGCGGGTCTCGGTCGACCACGGGTGGCGCAACCGGCCCGTGCGCTGGTTGATGCTGACGTCGCCGTTCATCTCCGGGGTCATGTTCTACGCCTTCTACGCCATGCAGCCGTACCTGCTCGAGTTGTTCGGCGATGCCGAGGCGTTCGGGATCGCCGGCCTCGCGTCGGCGATCATCGCCGGCGCCCAGATCGTCGGCGGGCTCCTGGTGCCGACCGTGCGCCGGCGGGTGCGACGGCGCACCAACCTGCTGGTGTTCGCCCTCGTCGTGAGCGTCGGTGCCCTCGTCGCCGTGGGGCTCACCACCGAGTTCTGGGTCGCCGTGGCCCTGCTGGTGGTGTGGGGCATGGTGTTCTCGCTGTCGATGCCGGTGCGCCAGGCCTTCATCAACGGCTGCATCCCGTCGAGCCAGCGGGCCACGCTGCTGTCGTTCGACGCGCTGCTCGGGTCCGGTGGCGGGACCATCGCCCAGCCGGCGCTCGGTCGGGTGGCCGACGTGGCCGGGTACGGGCCGTCCTACCTGGTCGCCGCCGGGGTGCAGGCGCTCGCCCTGCCGTTCCTGCTGCTCGCCCGTCGGGAGGAGGCGGCCGCCGACACGGCCCCGCCGACCCCGCCGGCGACGCCCGTCGACGAGGTCGTCTCCCGCTGTTCGGGGATCTCCACGTAGAAGACGGAAGCCCTCAAACCCCGTGCCGGGGTGCCGATACCCGTCCCGACAAATTGGGACGACCCCGGAGACGATCATGCTTGCCAAGCGCGCCCTCAACGTCGCGTCCGCCATCCTCGCCCTGCTCATCATGGCCTTCCTGGTGTGGGATGCCTCGGGCGCCGCGTTCACGGCCCAGACGGACGAGACCGGTTCGGTGACGGCGGCCGCCGTCGCTCTCAGCGACGACGACGCCATCAGCACCGACCTGACGCTGCCGGCCGTGCTCGTGCCGGGTGACACGTACGAGCAGTGCGTCACCGTCACGTACACCGGCACGGCGGTCGGTGCCGATCTGACCGGCATCCGCCTGTACGGGCCCGGTTCGACCGATGCCCTGGCCCAGTACCTGCTGCTCTCCGTCGGAGAGGGTGCCGACTGCACGGCGGCCGAGGCTGCGGCCACCAACGTCTACGACGCCACGGCGCTCGACTCCCTGCCGACCGACTTCGCCGGCGGCGCGGGTTCGTGGGTCCCGGCGGCATCGGGCGAGACCCGGGCCTACTTCGTGTCGGTTCAGTTGGACGCCAACACCCCCGACGCCCAGCAGGGCGCCACGGCGTCCTTCACCCTCACCTGGGAAGTCCAGACCAGCTAGCCCGAATCGGCGGGCCGGCTGGGACGCCGATCCGTCTTCCAGTGGCTGGGAGGCGACCGTGGACACGATCGAGGCGACCGAGACACCCACCCCCGAGAGGACTCGGGGGTGGGCGGCCGCGTTGGCGACCCTGCTCGCCGGCGTCTGGGTGTGGATCGCCCTGTGGGGCATGGCCGCCGGGGTGCTCGGGGCCCTGTGGCCGGGTGCCGACGCCTGGGTCATCACGTCGGGGTCGATGGAGCCCGTCCTCTCGGCCGGCGACCTCGTCCTCACCTCCCCACCCGAGGCCGACGTCGCCTACGACGCCCCGACCGTCATCACGTTCTTCGACGGCGACCGGTTCGTCACCCACCGCATCGTCGAGGTCGTCGACGGTGCCTACCGCACCCAGGGCGACGCCAACGCCGATCCCGATTCGGCACTCGTCGACCCTGCCGACGTCGAGGGCATCGGCCGCCTCGTCGTCCCCTGGGTGGCCCTCCCCATCCACTGGTGGCGGCTGGGCCAGTGGTGGTGGACCCTGCTCGGCCTGGCGTCGGTCGCAGGGGGGTGGTGGATCATGCGGCGTGCCCTGCCCGACCCCGACCCTGACGACGGCGGGGACGACGACGGGAACGGCGACGGGAACGGCGACGGCGGACTCACCCGGTCGGCCGCCATGTTCGGGGTCCTGGCCGTGGCCCTGTCGGTGGTGGCCGTCACTGCCGTCGCCTTCTTCTCGGCCCAGACGTCGGAGGCCGGTGTCGTGTCGGCGGCCGTCGACTTCGGCCGGGGCCCCTACGACGAGATGATCCTCGCCGACGGCCCGGCCGCCTACTGGCGACTCGGGGAGGTCGCCTCGGGTGGTGGGGCGGTGTTCACGGATCGGTTCGCACCGTTCCGAGGCTGGTCGGCGAACCCCGAGGGCGGGGACCTCGTGCGAGCCACGCCGCCCGTTCGCAGCCCCGGCTCGGGTGGACCGGCCGGCCACAAGGTGACCAACAACGACCCAGCCGGCGGTCGCAAGGAGATCGGGTTCGTCGCCGACGACTTCACGCTGCGGGCATGGGTGCTTCGTCCGACACCCTTCGCCGGCGGCCAGTTCGACCGAATCTCGATCGAGACCGCCGGCGGAAACGGTTACGGCTTCGCCTTCAACCATGCCGGGGACCAGATCTCCATCGAGCGACGCACCAACGGATCGCCGGTGGCCGATTCGGGCGGCGTGGCGATCCCCGACCAACTCGACGCGTGGTACCTCGCCGAACTCACCAAGGCTGGACCGAACCTCACGCTGACGGTGTTCGATTCGGAACTCGCTCCCCTCGCCCGGCAGACGTGGTCCGACACCCTCCACGGCGGTGGGTTCACCGACGTCGTGGTCCGCGGTGGCCATGAGTACTTCGTCGACGACATCGAGGTCGTCCAGGGCGCCGCCGGACTCACGATCGCCGTCGATGCGTCGGGGAACGGCAACGACGGCACGTACCTCGCGCCGGTGTCCTCGGCCCCCGGTCTCATCGCCGACCCGGCCGATGACGGGTCGATCAACTTCGACGGCGGCGGGGTGGCGGTGCCCGACTCGTCCGACATCAATGTCGGCGGCCGGGACGCACGGACCCTGTCGCTGTGGTTCGAGGCCGTCCCCGGCGGCCGCCAACTCATCTACGAGGAGGGCGGCACCGTCAACGGCCTCAACGCCTACCTCGACGGGACCACCCTCCACGCCCGGTCATGGAACTCGGACTGGAGCCCGAGCGAGTTGCAGGTCACGACGACCGTGCCTCCGGGCCGCCACCATCTCGGCATGGTGCTCGACGCCGTCGGCGACACGCTCGACGTGTACCTCGACGGGGTACTGGTCGGGACCGCCACGAAGACCGACGGCCGCGACTGGGACTCCCACCCCGACGACACCGGGATAGGACGGGTCAACGGCAGCACGAAGTTCCACGACGGCAACTCGTCGGCACCGACGCCGTTCGCCGCCCGCATCGACGAGGTCGCCGTCTTCAACACGGCCCTCGCCCCTGCCCAGGTGATCGAACACTGGGCCAACGGGAGCGGCTGACCGGGCCGCCCCTAGGCTTGGTGGCATGAATGGACTCGTACGCCCCAAGGAGGGACGGGTCATCGCCGGCGTCTGCGCCGGGGTCGCCGACCGCTTCGGCTGGGACCGCTCGCTGGTCCGGCTGCTGTTCGTGCTCTCGTTCCTCCTGCCCGGCCCCCAGATCCTCATCTATCTCGTCCTCTGGCTCCTCATGCCCGAGGAGGGCTGAGGCCTTCGGGACGTCCCTGGAGATCCCCCCGCCAGGGGGGATGGGCCCCGCCGAGGAGCGCCAGCGACGAGGTGGGAGGGGGGCGGTGCCGGAGAGCGACGGTTGTCCCCGAACCCGATCCCCATCGGTGCCGTGCCTGTCCCCCCTCCCACTCCGCTTCGCTCCGTGGGTCCCATCCCCCCTGCGGGGGGATTTCTCCGATACCTGATACCCGATACCCGCCCACCCGGCACCGCTGTGCAGCAGCCGACCGTCCCGTCCTACCCTCGGCCCATGAGTGGACCCGTCGAGCCTCGGGATGAGGCGTGTGTCAATGAACGCCTGCCCGAGATCGAGGTGCGGGAGGGCCGCCACACCTCGATCGGACCGATGGGCATCGCGCGGGTGCTGCCCACCAAGGGCCGGCGCACGATCGGGGCCTGGTGCTTCGTCGACCTCATGACCCCGACCGACGTCGAGCGGCCCATGCCCCTCGAGATCGGCCCCCACCCCCACATCGGCCTCCAGACCGTCACCTGGCTGTTTCGGGGGGCGGCCCTCCACGGCGACTCACTCGGCACCGAGCAGCTCATCCGACCCGGCCAGCTCAACCTCATGACGTCGGGCCACGGCATCGCCCACGCCGAGGACGGCCGCATGGGCGAGCGCCTCGGCGAGATGGTCGGCGACGTTGCGGGCGCCCAGCTGTGGATCGCCCTCCCGGAGGACACCCGACACGGTGCGTCGGGCTTCCAGCACCTCGCCGAGCTCCCCGTCGCCGACGTTCCCAACGGCGAGGCGTCCGTCCTCATCGGCGGGCTGGCCGACGTCGTCTCCCCGGCCGAGGCCCACACGCCACTCGTCGGCCTCGACCTGGCCTTCGAGGCAGCGACCGTGCTGCCGACCGACCGGGACTTCGAGTACGGGGTGGTGCCGCTCGACCGGCCGCTCAAGGTCCACGACGTGGTCGTCGAGCCCGGCTCGATCGCCCTCGTCCCGCCCGGCCAGGACGACCTCCCGGTCGAGGTGGCCGACGGCCGGGCCCGGGCCCTCGTCATCGGTGGGGAGCCGCTCGGAGAGGCGATTCAGATGTGGTGGAACTTCGTGGCCCGCACCAAGGAGGAGATCACCGAGGCGTGGCGGGCGTGGCAATCCGACGACACCGACCGGTTCGCCCCGGTCCCGTCCGACCTGCCTCGCATCGGCGCGCCGCGCCCCCCGTGGGTCCCCGCCGAGCGGTGACCACCTGGGTCGGCCCCTTCGGCACCTGGGGCGCCGTCCTCCCGGTCGACCTCACCCGGCCGTTGCCCTGCGACTGCTGGATCCCCGAGCCCGACCAGGTGCTCCATCGAGGGGTGGTCTCGACGGCGCCGCCCGACGTCCTGTTCCGCTGGGTCGGCCAGCTGCGGCTCGCCCCCTACAGCTACGACTGGGTCGACAACCTCGGGCGGGCCAGCCCCCGCCAGCTCGACCCCACACTGGGTCCGCCGGTGGTCGGCGAGCGCATCAACACGATCTTCCGGGTGGTCGACACCGATCCCGGCCGGTCGGTCACGATGCGGTTCGCCGCCGACTGGTTCGGCGAGGTGGTGTGCACCTACCTCGTCGAGCCGTGGGACGGCGGCGCCCGCCTGCTGGTCCGGTTCCCGATCGCCTACGCCGACACCGTCGGGGCGTCGGCGATGTCGTGGCTCATGCCGGCCGGCGACCTCGTGATGATGCGTCGCCAGCTGCTGAACCTGGCCCGGCTGGCCGAGACGACTGCTCAGTCGGGGATGTAGGGACCGGTCCGCTCGAAGATCCGAGCGCCGTCGATCCAGGTCTCCACGACGTGGGTGCGGGCGTCCCACGGGTCGCCGTCGTAGAGGGCGAAGTCGGCGTCCTTGCCCACCTCGAGGCTGCCGACCCGATCGTCGACACCGAGGATGCGGGCCGGGTTGACCGTCACCGTCTCGAGCGCCCGATCGGGGTCGAGGCCCTCTCGGATCGAGTGGATGACCAGGTCCCGCAGCGAGTCGACGGGGTTGACGGGCGAGTCGGTCATGATCGCCACGGTGGCCCCGGCGGCCACCAGGAGGCCCGGGGCGGCGGTGGTCTTCTTGAGCAGCTCGCGCTTCACGCGTGATCCGAACAGCGGGCCGAGCGCCACGGGGATCTCCCGGGAGACGATCTCGTCGGGGATTCGGTACCCCTCGGTGGCGTGGTCGAGGATCAACGTGTAGCCGAACTCCTCGGCCAGGCGGATGGCGGTTCGGATGTCGTCGGCGCGGTGGCAGTGGTTGCGGATGGGGATCTCGCCGTCGAGCACCTGGACGAGGATCTCCTTGGCGAGGTCCCGCTTCGGGGGGCGCAGGGGCTTGCGCTCGTCCTCGGGCTTGGCCTCCTCGGCGGCGACGAGGGCGGCGTGGTGCTCCCAGTCCGTCCGGTACTCGAGGGCTTCGATGAACGCCTTGCGGGCGAGGTAGGCGGTGCCCATCCGGGTGAGCGGGGCCCGCTTCTGCATGTCGCCGACCCGCTTGGGGTTCTCCCCGAGCGCCATCTTCACGCCCGCAGGGAAGCGGATCACCATCTCCTCGACGGTGTCGCCCCGGGGCTTCACCGCCGTGACCTGCCCGCCGATGGGGTTGGCCGATCCATGGGTGATGCCGAGCGTGGTGACCCCGCCCCGGCGGGCGTCGAAGAAGCCGAGGTCCTCGGGGTGGATGGCGTCGAGGGTGCGGGTGTAGGGGGTGATCGCCTCGGAGATCTCGTTGCCGTCGTAGTCGTTGGTCCAGCCCTCGCCGAAGAGCCCGGCGTGGGCGTGGCAGTCGACGAGGCCGGGGAGGAGGTACCTCCCCGAGGCGTCGATCTCGGTGGCGCCGAACGGGATGCCGACGTCGGCGCCGACGTTGACGATGCGGCCGTCCTCGACGACGAGCGTGCCCCGCTCGATCGGCGACCCGGCGGCGGTCCAGATGGTGGCGTTGGTGAAGGCGATGGGTGGCATGGCGGCGACCCTACGCCCCACCCCTCCGGTGCCAACCCAGGGTTGTGAGCGTCGCCCATTCCCCAACCCAGGGTTGTGAGCGTCGGGTACCGACGCTGTCAGCCCACGGAACGAGCAGTATCGGAGGCGCCACAGCGATCCGGAGACCCCATGGAACAGCGCACCCTCGGACCGAGCAGCCTCGTCGTCAGCGAGCTTGCCCTCGGCACCATGACCTTCGGGGTGGAGACCCCCGAGGACGAGGCCCACCGCCAGCTCGACCGATTCGTCGAGGTCGGCGGCACCTTCGTCGACACGGCCGACGTCTACGGCGCCGGGGCGTCCGAGGAGATCATCGGTCGCTGGCTGGCCCGCACCGCCGACACCGACCACCTCGTCCTCACCACCAAGGGCCGTTTCCCGATGGGCCCCGGCCCGATGGACCGCGGTGCCGGCCGGCGCCACCTCACCCGGGCCCTCGACGACAGCCTGCGTCGCCTCGGGGTGGAGTCGATCGACCTCTACCAGGTGCACGGCTGGGACGTCGCCGCCCCCCTCGAGGAGACCCTGACCACCCTCGACGGCTTCGTCCGGTCGGGCAAGGTCCGCCACGTCGGCCTGTCCAACTACACGGGCTGGCAGTTGCAGCGGGCAATCCGCCTCGGTGAGGCGCTCGGCACCGAGCCGATCATCTCGCTCCAGGCCCAGTACAACCTCCTCGCCCGGGAGATCGAGCTGGAGCTGCTGCCCCAGTGCCTCGAGGAGGGCCTCGGCCTGCTCCCGTGGTCGCCGCTCGGCGGCGGGTGGCTGACCGGCAAGTACCGCTCGGACGAGCGCCCCACCGGCGCCACCCGGCTCGGCGAGGACCCGAACCGTGGCGTGGAGGCCTACGACCGCCGCAACGTGCCGAGGACCTGGGAGACCCTCGAGGCCGTGGAGGCGGTGGCCGACGCCCATGGCCGCTCGCTTGCCCAGGTGTCGCTGGCCTGGCTGCTCCGCCGTCCGGCGGTGTCGTCGGTCATCCTCGGGGCGCGCACCCTGGCCCAGCTCGAGGACGACCTCGGTGCCGTCGACGTGGTGCTGACCGACGACGACGTGGAGGAACTGGCGGTGGCCTCGGCGCCCGGCATCCCCGACTACCCGTACCGGATGCAGGCCCGGCAGATGGCCATGACGATCTGGGACGAGCTGCGTACCCGCCCCGAGCCCGACTGAGTCAGTCGGCGGCGCCCACACGTGCCGTGAGTCGACCGATGACGTCGGCAACGGCGCCGGGGTCCTCGATGTGGGGGTAGTGGCCGATGCCGTCGAGCGCCGTCAGTGGTGCACGGAGGGTCGTCGCGACCCGCTCTGCGAACGTGATCGGGAAGAACGGGTCCCGGCGACCCCACACGACGTGGGTGGGGATGTCGAGGGCATTCGCCATCGACTCGATCGGTCGGAAGTGCCGTCCGATGTCGGCCAGCGCCGTGGCGAAGATCGAGCGGATGGCGGCCAACTCGTCCGGCGAGTTCGGGCGCGGGCGAGCGTCGCCGCTGGTCCTGAACGACGCCATCGCCCGATTGGCGCGCTTCGAGAAGAGCAGGCGCTCGACCGGGCGCCCGACCATCGGTCGCCCGACGAGCCGCATTGGCGGAGCGAGTGGCGGGTCCGCCAGCACGTTTCCTGACATCGCCACGAGCCCCGAGACCAGGTCGGGGCGGTCGTGGGCGAGTTGCACGGCCACCGGGACGCCGAAGTCGTGCGCCGCGACGACGACGTCGGCGAGTCCGGCGGCATCGAGGTCGTCGGCCAGCGAAGTCGCCTGGGCCTCGATCGACAGGTCATCGAAGATCGCCGTGCCCGAGCGGTTGCCGAATCCGACGAGGTCCGGGGTCACGGTGGTGCCTGGCGCCAGGCGTTCGGCGACTCGCGCCCAGTCGGACGAGCCGCCGGGGAAACCATGGACGAGCAGGACGGTTGGTCGGGCTGGGATGTTCATGGGGTCAACATAGAGGTGTATGTTACGCTTGTCAACATATGGCGTATCACCACGGGTCGGTGCGACCGGCTGCAATCCGGAGCGCCTTGCGCTTCGTCCGCCGGCACGGGGCCAAGGCCCTGTCGCTGCGGGCCGTGGCCGACGACGTGGGCGTGTCGAGCCAAGCGCTCTATCGGCACTTCGCCGGCCTGGACGAGATCCTCTTCGACGTCGCCCGGGAGGCCGTCGTGGAGCTCGCCGACCGGTTGGGGGACGAGGCCTCCCTCGCCGAACTGGGCGAGCGCTACGTCCGGTGGGCCATCGACGAGCCGCACTTGTTCCAGCTGGCGTTCGGGGAGGATGGCCTCGGCAACGGGGCCCTTGGGCCGATGTTCGAAGCCGGCCCACCCCCGCAGCAGCTGTTCATGCGAGCAGCCGACGACCCCGACGAGGCCCTGGCCCATTGGGTCGTCGCCCATGGAGTGGCCACGCTGGCCGTCGATGGCTTGTTGGGGGAGGCCACCGTGACGCCGCTGGACGCGCTGGACCGCATCCGCATCCGGCTCGAGCCGAACTGACCTAGCCGCCGATGCCCAGGCGTGCCGCGAGGAACGCCATCGCCGACCGCTCGACGTCCTTCGAGGTGGCGGCGTCGGGGGCGAGGGTCATGAAGGCGTGCGGCGCGCCCTCGACCACCTCGAGCTCGCAGTCGACGCCGGCGCTTCGGAGCCGCTCGGCGTAGCCGACGTCCTCGTCGTGGAACAGGTCGAGGGTGCCCACGCCGATCCAGGCCGGCGGCAGGCCCGACAAGTCGGTTCGGCGGGCGGGCACTGCGTACTTCGGCACCATCTCTGCCCCTGGCTCCTTCCCGAGGTACGACGACCAGCCGGTGTGGTTGCTGCCCTTCGTCCAGACCGGGTGATCGTTCTGGCCGAGGTCGGGTCGCACGGCCGTGCGGTCGTCGAGCATCGGGTAGACCAGGAGCTGGGCGGCGAGGTCGACACCCTCGTCCGTGAGTCGTTGGGCGACGGCGGCCGCCAGCCCGCCGCCGGCGCTCTCCCCGCCGACCGCCACCCG